>NZ_NTRO01000080.1:0-665 GCF_002560575.1 Bacillus sp. AFS023182
CTCGTCCTTGATTCTACAACTTTCCAAGTTCCAGATCGATTCGCAACTACTTATCCTGGTGCCGGAGGATGTAGTCATAAAGCTGGTGTGAAAATTCAACTAGAGTATGATTTGTTGAGTGGAGAATTTTCTGATGTGGAAATTGAACCAGGAAAACGAAGTGATCAGGCATATAGTGCGACTCGAACAGACATGGCACAAAAGAATGAACTATATATTCGTGATTTAGGATATTTTCGTTTACAAGACTTTAAGTCTATTCAGGATAAGCAAGGATATTATTTATCACGTCTTAAGTTACCAACTAAAATATATAGAAAAGAATTCGAAACAGTGGTATTTAAAACAAAACCCGCTCAATTGAGACCGGTATATATACAGATTCATTTGGAAGACATCATGAAACAATTACAACCTGGCCAAGTGTATGAATTACATGATGTATATGTAGGGAGTAAAGACAAACTGCCTACTCGTATTGTAGTTTATAGGTGTACCGAGGAGCAAAAACAGAAACGCCTACGTGACCGAGCTATTCGCGAAAAGAAAAAAGGAATTACATATACAGAGCGTACGAAGCTTTTACAAGGTATTACGGTATATATGACAAACATTCCTACGGAATGGGTACCAAAAGAGAAAATCTATGATTTATATTCACTACG
>NZ_NTRO01000081.1:0-5124 GCF_002560575.1 Bacillus sp. AFS023182
GTTTTCGTGATTTAGTCGAAGTGATGGAGGAACGGGGCTTATCCATTGTTCATACAACGATTATGCGTTGGGTTCACCAATATAGTCCTGAGCTAGATAAGAGAGTTCGTCGTCATCTTAAGAAAACGAATGATTCTTGGCGAGTAGACGAGACGTATATTAAAGTCAAAGGAAAGTGGATGTACTTATATAGAGCTGTTGATTCCGAAGGAAACACCATTGACTTTATCCTCAGTAAAACAAGAGATCACAAGGCTGCAAAGCGCTTTTTTAAGAAAGCTTTGCAGTCTTTTCATGTTTCTAAACCTCGTGTTGTGACCGTTGATAAAAATCCAGCTTATCCTATCGCTATAGAACATTTGAAGAAAGAACAACGGATGCTTGCTGACATCCAAATAAGACGAATAAAATATCTGAATAACATAATTGAGCAAGATCATCGCTTTATCAAGAAGCGAGTGCGTACCATGTTGGGATTGAAATCTTTTCAATCAGCTAAACGAGTGTTGGCTGGACTGGAAGCGATGAGAATGGTTAAAAAAGGACAGACTTTACAAGGGGAGAAGTCTGTCAAAAAACAAATCAAGTTAATTAATCAACTCTTCGGTCTCACCGCATAGTAGTAGATTCCATTAGGAACCTACACTGCTGTTTCTAATCTACATATTATTTGCACCAGAACCTAAATCTCTAATGGTGTCTTTTCTTCAATTTTCAGGGTGCGTCTTAACTCCATTGGTATAACGATACGTCCTAAATTATCTAATTTCCGAGTTACTCCTGTTGATTTCATGAAACCTCTCCCTTATATATTCTATAGCTCTATATTTCTCATACCCTATGCCATTTTCTCATTGTAACAGGCTTTTTCCGTACATGAAAAACATTATAATCCAAAAACTGACGATCAGAACAAAGATATTTTTACACTTTTGCTTAAAGGAAATATAGGGGTCCTATTTTAATTTTAACTTAGTTTCAATATACAATATTGAAACTTAAAAATTTAAATTTTAACTGAATGAAATTTGCAGTTTTAAAAGGCGGCTTATACACAAAGTTATAATTAAACGACTCAAAATGCGCCTGACGGTATCGTGATTTTTAAATATACATACAAAATACAGTTTTATTTAACAATATATCCTAAAAATCCCCTCATTTTTTATTCACTCAGTATTTAAACGATTTCTTTTTTCCCGTTGCAAAGTACTTACGCTGATTCCCGTCATTCTTTCCACTTTCCTATAAGATTCTGTTTTTAACAAACCAAGAGCGTGTTCTATTTGCTCTTTATTATATTTCTTCGGTCGTCCCTCTTTAAAATTAGGATTCAACTTGGCAATCGCTTTTCCTTCTTGTGTACGTTCTACAATCATATCTCTTTCAAATTCAGCGAATGCACTCATGATATTAAACATCAATCGTCCAGTTGGCGTATCTTCCACTACTCCCATATTAATGACATGTACCTTAACTCCTTTTTCAAATAACATTTTAATCGTTTGGATTGCATTTTCAGCCGAACGTGCAAAACGATCTAATTTTGTTACAACAAGTGTGTCGCCATTTTCTAGTACAGAAAGCAGTTCTTGAAATTTTGGTCTATCAAATTTTGTACCTGTAAATTTTTCAGAGTAAATTTTCTCGCAGCCTTCTTTTTCTAACATTTGAATTTGGGATTCTAAATCCTGGTTTAACGTGCTTACTCTGGCATATCCATATTTGGGGACACTTTATCAAAAAAAGAAAATTGTACGTTACGACACAATTTAGACACATCTAATTAGATACCCTTATTTTGAGAAGTCAGCTCATTTTTTCTTCTTTGGGCTGTTTATCTTTCTTAAGTTAATGGGCATATGATACTACCTCATAATACATATGAGCATCATTTAACCATTTCTTAACATTTTCTCAACATTACATTATACATATATACGATACAATAATAAGTAATTCTCTTTATCTTACTTCTATATATTTGTTATTTCCTGTTGCAGAACTCTTATGGTAAGGGTTCTATTTTTTGTCCCAAAAGGTACACCTTTTGGTTCTCTTTTCATTACTATGTATTCAAATATGTAGTGAATCCTTGGTATGTCTATAAAAGTATACATTTATAAACAGATGTAAACTTGAAATACAGAAGCATTTGCATATGTAAGGGACTATCTTATAAAATACAGTTAAGAAAAGAAAGACAGGGAGAGGAAACCCATGTCCACAAAATTAGTAAATTTACGAATTGATTTTGCTTTTAAACAGTTATTTGGAACAAAGGGGAATGAAGAAATCTTAATTGGATTTCTAAACGCTATCTTAGAAGAATCTTTAGATACACCTATTTCATTACTACAATTGGAAGACCCACATCTCCATAAGTCTTATGAAGATGATAAGCTATCCATACTAGACTTATTAGCAACACTCGACAATGGAACGCAAGTGAATATTGAGATTCAACTCCGAAATACACATGATATGGTAAAACGATCTTTATACTATTGGAGTAAACTCTATACATCCCAAATGCAAGAAGGGATGCCATATCGTTCACTTCGGAAAACAATTACCATTAACCTATTAGATTTCATATTATTTTCTTATGAAGACTCATTTCACACCATCGGACAATTATGGAATTCGAAAACACAACAGGTTTTAAGTGACGATATTGAAATCCATTTTGTAGAGATTCCAAAATTAGTGAAACAATGGCGTGAAGAAAAAGTAAATCCATGGGAAAATACATTTGTCCGTTGGATGTTATTGTTACCAGCCCATGAAGATGAACACTTAACTCAGACATTGGAGGAGATTGCGATGAATCAAGATCCAATTTTACAAAAGGCAATGCATAAATGGGAAAATATGAGTCATGATTCTTCTTTCCGCACAGCCTATGAGGCTCGTGAGAAGCTACTTCTTGATGAACAAGCTAAGTTGGCTCACGCTCGAGAAGAAGGCATTGAACAGGGGAAAATTCAATTGATTCGTGGCATGCATAAAAATGGTATGCCATTAGAAGACATTGCAAAATTCACTGGTCTAAGTACAGAAGAGATACGAAAATTATTATAGATTCACGTACGATAAAAGGTATCGAGGCCATTCATGCCCTATATAAATAAAGGCGAAGTCTTCAAAGAGACTCCGCCTTTTCAACGTACAAGGAACTTCAACAATTACTAGCTACTTCCTAAACATTGCTCCTCATTTACTAACCTGTTTCTGCTTTTTTCAAACTTTGCACCAGAACCAACAAATCAATGCTCAATTAAACTTAGGTTTTTATCTTTCTGAACATGTATTCATCTTTATAAAATACTGTAATGATAAGGGTTTGAGTCCTTAGCGTACAATTTTCCCAGAATGATATGGTAACCCCTATAAAGCAATGAAAGAATTTGGGGTCTGTGTAGCAATGGAACTTTTTTACGCAACAAGTATTAGCGGACATTCATTTTAAGGGTTATTTCGTATGTTAGTGGACATACAAGGACTATTTTTAGTGATTTGATGTCCGCTAATAATACTTATAGGACATTCTAGATGAAATATGTCTTTGATTATTTTCTAAAAATGGTTTATAAGATTAAAAATCGTTCTGTTTTAACGTGCAAAAGAGGCATTTTTACTACTCATAATGTCCGCTAATGCTTATTGCGTGATTTGGTTCCGTTGCTACACAAACCCCAATTTTGTAACGATTACGAAAGTCTTTTGTAATGCTTGTGAAAGTAATTTGAAATATATTGATAATAAGATGAAATTATCCTCAATATCTTTGTAAAACATTCAATAAAGTGTTGATTTTATTTTTCTAATGCAATAAAAATGCAGAATTTGATATTGAATCATCTTTTAAATTTTAAGCGATTTATGTGTTCCACAGTATATTTAGTACAAGTATCTTATTAAGTGAAGAACAAGTCGCTCAATTATATTAGAAAAATAAAATTGATCAAACCGAGCTTCCCCAAAGCTTCTTTTTACACAACAAAACCCACAGATTGTTTTCTGTGGGTTTTGTTGTGTTTATGCTTTTCCTTCAAACAAGTGGTTCTTTTATAGAAATAAGTGAGATCTTCTAATCTGCACAATCCTGCCAACCGGCACACGCGCATGTATTGTACTTTCGTAATCTCCCTTGTTTATAAGGAATTATATGATGTGCTCCATTAGCTATGCCAAATTGTATTTGAATTGTCATCGATCGCATTACTAGCTAGATCACACACTTGCTTTCATTATTTTCTTGGACCATACGCGGCAATTGGTTTAACAGGTTTCGCATCTGTCGCTTCCCATATAGGGGCAGTTAATGTTGGATAGTTCAAAGCTTCTACTTTTTTTCTTGTTTCTTGTGATGCTTTTAGTCCCCATTGATCAAAAAATGGAAGTAAATTTTGTTTCGCTACCTTCGATGTATTGTAAATAAATGCTTGTATTTCATCTTCATCAGTTTCTGGAAGTTTATCCTTTGGTAACTCTCGATATAGTTTGTGAAGATTCGGATAAAACTCTTCCCCATATGCTAAATGAAGTTGCCAAAACATAACAAGTTTCACAAACAAGTCATCAATATTTTTATACTCTTTATCTGTTTGTTTTAAGTATTTAAAGGCTCTATCGTAATCCCCCTCTTTTTCTAGACGTGTTGGTTGATTCGGGAATAATTGTTTTTGTGCAGCTAAAGCATATATATTAACAGTGACTTCAGTCATTCCATTCGAAGCCCACGTCCAAGGGTATTGTTGCCTTGTATGTCCTGCTTCATGCATTTGTCCCCATCCAAATTCATTTACATTTAAAGCACTTTTAATTGCTTCATTAGCAGTAGTAAATACGACTCCATCCCGACCTGCATACATGTACATGCCCGGTGGGTTGTTAGGGTTTTCTACAAAAGCCCAAAGGCGGCGAGTTGAACGATGTAACGGATTAGAACTTGTTTCAGATAATCCTGATATTTTGTCTTGCGCTAGAATCATTTCATCATATTTTTTTAATAGGGGAACAGGATCTTGATCTACAATATATTTCTTGGCACTTTCCTGAGTAACGGTAAGTACTGTTTTCTTTGACTTTAATTGAACCGCATGCGCATCTGGATACTTG
>NZ_NTRO01000082.1:0-6431 GCF_002560575.1 Bacillus sp. AFS023182
TAAAAGCAGTAATGTAAGTTTATTACTCCGCAATTATCTGTAAAAATTATCATACAAATGATCTGTATACCAAAGATGAATTGATGTGCAGATCATTTGTGTGAGCAAAGTCCCTTTATCATGATTAAGGGACTTTTTTAAATTTCTACATACTTGAGGTTCCGTCACATCAACATCAAGTTAAAGCACTTTTAAAACATTAAAAAGTGCTTTTTATTTATTATAAATACGAATGTAAACTTTTGAATATTAGTTTACATTCAAATCCCCTTATTTATTGAGTTCAAACCAAATCCCCTGATATCCTCAAAATACACAACGAAAGTATACATTCAAAATACTGTAAATAGAGAGATAATAGAAACTATGAACAAAAAATCTTATTATTTATCTTTAAATATAAAAAAGCATCTAAATAGATGCTTTTTTAATTCCTAACAAACTTAAAAATGGCTAAAACAGAAGCGATGACAGTAAAAATGTCTGCATCTTGCGTAGGATATTGATGAAATATTTCTTGAATTTGTTTATTCCATTCATAAAATTTCATTTCTCAAATTCCTCTCTATCATCATCTATTAGTAAATATATTAAAATTATACGAAAAAAAAATAAAGAAAATATACTCTAATTAACGTAACCTCACTTATCGGAAGCAAAAAAAGGTTAGCATTTTACCAACCTTTTTTACATAAATCCAGTTTATCAATAGTAATCTATTCAAAAAGTTGAACTTTTAAATCTTTACCATAATGACTTAACATAGTATGTAATTGTCCCCGATGATGAGAAATATGAGTTACAATTTCTAAAAGCCACTCATACCTAGTATATGTTACTCCCCAATAAGATGTGGTTTGTTCTAATAATTCCTCTTCTTTATATTTAGATATATTATTTTTTAAAAATCTAAAGTTCTCAAATAATTGTTGTTCAATATCTAGTAAAGTATAAAGCATGATACTATTATAAAACTTATCCATTTCTTCTCTTGAAGCATTATTTAAAATTAAATAATCAGCTTTACATATAACAGAAATATGTTTTAATAACTCACCTATAGATCGTTTAGTTGCTATAGGTTGTACTTGTAAATCTTCTTCTCCCAGCTGATGTATTATACTTGATATAGATTCAACTACGATTTCTAACTGATTCAATACAGATTTTACATATGGATTCATATTCTACCTCCTAAAATATGATTTATATTTAATTTACATAATTTCCGATATAGGAAGTTAGTTATATTTTTCTACGTACGAAATAAAAAGCTAAGGAACCCATAATAAGAGGTGTAACCAAACTAGAAGAATATGGATTTTTAAGAAGAAAGAGTATACGTATATAGATAACAGCTAGTCCTATAAATACAGGAATTCCAAATCGAAACTCTCTACATTGTTTTATTTTTCTGTATAATACTTCTCCAATTAGGCAAACTACAAGATCTAGTATACTACCATAAATGGTGAGAATTATAGTGAATCCAATTATGGTAGGCCAATTCAAATCAGTCTGGTAAGAATAATTAGGATCAGAAATATATGGTATTAAGGCCCACATGATATTAAAAATAAGCAGACTTGCAGCAGAACTAATTAAAAATTTTTTCATTTGTATCTCCTGTATAATTCATAATGTTATTTCTATTATATGACAATTTCCTTTACGCAAGATAGATAAAATATAATATGTATATCATATTTATGCTCGGTTAACATAACGTCTCATTATCGGTAGCAAAGACAAAACGCCCCCTTACTCTCACAAGGGATCGCCTTTTTCTCTTTCTATGATTCTATGCATCTTTTTATACATTCCTATCCTGATGTGGGGTTTTGTGTTTCCGCTCGTACTAAATTAGCCAAAAAACTGTATAAAATCTTGCATACTCTTAGTTTGATTTTTTCTGAAATGCTGATACTTTTTTCAAATATAATATTTTATATAGTCAAACCCAACATTATATATAAATAAAAGTATACTTAAAAAACAACATATTAATAGCAAGGGAATGCTTGTATACTGATCTGTACTGCATTCCCTTATTGTATGTATGCTATATTCTTATTCGCCTTTTTCTAACAGTAGAACCACGAATCTTGGCGAAGACATTGGTCTTTGCTCTGTCCTGGCGTTCGTCCTCGCTTTTTATTCCACGATTCCCTTGACGACCACGAGCCCCAAATTCCAAAAGTCAACTTCAACGGGCAAAAAACGCCCTTCTTGAGCCCCTCTGACGAGTTTGCATGAGGGTTCCCCTCATCGTCAAAGAACTTTCGCGGCATAAACACTCAAACTCAGCAAATCACTTCCAAAATTGATACCATTTCTTTTTATAAATTTAAATATTAATGAAAATTTATAAAGAAAAGACCTTTCATTTTAATTAAAAGGTCTTTTCTTTGACTATATATGTATTAAGATTTATATTTTTTGACTGTATAAGGAATGGTCACAATATATAAATCTATAGCATAGATTGTAACCCAAATACCTTTACCTTCAGACGCTAATTTTTCATTTAATTGTGATAAATGCTCTGAAACTTTTCTTTTACCCCATTTTCTAGGAAACCAATGAAAAACCTTAGGAACATTATGTTTCTTGTTATACCATACATTCAATCTCCAAAAAATGAAAAAAAACGAGACAATCATTACAATACAAAAAATATCAAAATATGAAATTCCTAAAATCATATAATACATTCTCCATTTTCACTAAAACTCAGATAATTTATCTCTTAATTCTAATTCATCCTCTGTTTCAAAACCCTTAAATAATAAATGAACAATCTGGTTATGGTTAAAAAACACATTATATTCTTTTGATAAATTACCATGAGGATATGGACAAGCAACATAATCCCATAATTTATTATCAGCTTGTTGTTGTTTTCTTCCATAAATCATAAGAGATTGATTAATTTCTTCTACAAGAACTACAGAACCAATTGGTAATAGTTCGCTTCCAATTGGTAATTTTGGTGTATATATATTTTCCATACAAAACTCCTCCTAAATAAAATAATTACTACTTTAAAAATAAAGATGTGATTTTATAAAAAATAAAGAAAGCTAGTGGCATCACTATACCAAAAATTAGAGATAATATCATTTTCTCTTTAAAAGTAGCATCTGCTCCAAACCAAAGGGCTAATAAACTAGAAGGAACAGCAATAAAACCAAAAATGATTAAAATCTTTTTAAATACCTGCAATGAAAGCAAAAACTCTTCCTCCTTATAAATACAACATTTTAACCTTTCTCTACACCAAACTTTATTCCCAAACCAATACCAAGTCCAAGACTTAATTCATTTTTTAATCCAAATTTAGCCTCTCCACCTATACTACCATAAGCTGCTTCTCCACCAACAACTACTTTCCAATCAGTAAAAGGTAACGGTATTTTAACTTCTCCCTCAGCCTTAGCTAAGTCAGCTTTTGCACTAAAACCATAGTAACCATCCTTAGCCACAACACCAGCTTCAGCATCTCCCAGTTTAAGATGTAATTTCCCATATTCATGATCTACACCAATATCATTAAAAGTACCAGCAATCTTTGCTTCTCCACCTATGCCTCCACCAAATTGAACTTTAGCTTCACCTCTTAGCAACTGTTCATGAATCGTAAAATCTCCTGCTTTAAAACCAGCATCTACGAGTGCACCTTTAGCCTCTCCACCAATTTTATCCATAGATGTTAAATCACTAAAAAAAGCATTCACATTTTTAGGAAGTTGTATATCTGTTTCATACTTTAACACACTAGCAAAAGTACTATCATCTTTATCTGGATTTCCAACTACCGCACCAGATTCCTTAATTTTCAAATGATCAGATGAATCAGTAGTCGTCTTCATAAATTTATTGAACGATTCAGAAACAGGATCATAATTCTCATCCGTAGTTTCAAACTTCTCAGCAATACGATTTAACTCATCCTCTATATTAGTTAAAACCTTAACATAAGATTCATGACCCTTATTTAATGTAGGTAAATCATTATAAAAAGATAAACTTGAAGCACCTATCCAACGCATTTGAAGATTTAAGAGTTCGCCAAGAATTCTAGTATGTCGATCTGTAGATTCAGAAACAGCATGTTTAAAACTATTCGCTTTATTCCTTAACTCTTCTGGTTTAATTTTAATTTCAGTCACCTATATCCCCCCCTTATCTCACATCATCAATAAAAATATTTAAATTCTTCATTAATATAATTGGTTAATTCTTCAAAAAAATCAAGATAAAAATAAAATTGTGGGATTTTTAGCCTAATTCTGTATTCTTTATAATATATTATATAAATAATTTCACGTAACGTAATAATATACATCTACAATCAATCACACATAAAAATAATCAATTAAAAGGAGCCCTAAAGAGTAAGAACATATTAATATGTTCTTACTCTTTAGGGCTCCTTTTGTAATTATGTTCTATTCTTATTCGTCTTTTTCTAACATTAGAACCACGAATCTTGACGAAGACATTTGTCTTTGCTGAATTCTGTCGTCCGTCCTCACTTTTTATTCCACGGTTCCCTTGACCACGAGCCTCCGAACCCTCAAACTCCCAAAGCTAACCCCAGCGGGCAAAAACCGCCCTTTTGGGGCCACCTCTGGCGAGTTTGCATGAGGGTTCCCCTCATCGTCAAGGAACTTTCGCGGCATAAACGTCAGGACTCAGATTATAAATCTCAAAAAATCATTTTCTAAATAATCTCGCAAAAAATCCTTTTGATTCCGTAGATGCTGTTAATGATTTTGTTTCTTGTACTTCACGAATTGTTTCAAGCAACTTCTGATCCCGTTTCTCTAACTTATTATCAATATAATCTTGTTGCTTTTGTAATTGTTCAATTAACAACTTATTAAATTCTTCTTGTTTCTCACTATATTCTCTAAGTTTACTAACTTCATTTTTTAATGCTTTTAATTCTTCAGCTAAAATCTCTCCAACTTCCTTACTAGGAACAGGCTTTATACTCTCTCCACCTGTAGCAAAATAATGTTCAATTTGTTTTATTGAATAATTCTGTTCTCGATGTAATTGCTTAACTATCTTCATTTGCTCAAGAGCTTTTTCATCAAAAATATTGTAACCTGACTCATTTTTCTCTAAAGGAATATATGTCTTTAATTCTTTCATCCAATTCCTTATAACATTTGGTGATTCATCTAAATATAATGCAACTTCTTTAACAGTCATAGCTATATAACCTGGGTTTTCTCCACCTAGGTATTCACTTTTATCCATCTTTTTACCCACCTTTAAAACCTAGATAAAAACCTAAATATTTTTAATATCAAGGGTTATTTCCAAAAAATCAATCTTAGAACCTAAGTATTAAACCTAGGTTTTTACTAATTCATTCTACTAAGGTTTATATCCTTCTGTCATATGAAAATAACGAAATTTTTCATATCTCCAATTTATACTTCATTTAGCAAAGATCTTAGCTGTGCCACAAAAAGTTTTCTAATAACCTTGCAACAAACCACAATCAAAATCACATTCTTGTTTTTTTAACATAATAAAATTTAGTTAAAAAACAAGTCATTTTATAAAATTGGAAATTCTGAATCAAAAAAGAGAGAAGAGCATAAGGGGTTTTTGGGCCCAACTAGGGGTTGGGGCTAGGCAGAGCCTAGCTTAAACGTGGGTACACGAAAATTTCCAGGATGTGCACTCACGGTCGACTCAAAATTTTCTAATTACACGTATTTTTCGTTAAAAGTAGAGTCGAGGTGTACACAAAGTACCCTTCATAACAGCAAATGTGCACCTGCTGTAGACAGTATATTTTTTATAACTTGTAATCAAACATTACTTTAAAATACTAAAAGAGATTCATCTAAATTAAGTAAATACAAAATTATAATTTAGAAACAAACAAGAATAAAGCACCAGATATCATTCAGACGCCTCAAAATCCGTTTTAAAGAATGAAAATCTAAAACAATACCATTTGTCGTAAAAATAAAAATGAACGCTTAAAAAACAAAATAAATGGGTTTAAATGAAGGTTTTCGTTTGCTTTTGGGGTTGAGGCTGGTTCGTCGTGTGGGGACGAACCCCCACATATAACGTATTCTATTAATTTGGTAAGTGAAATTTTAAATCGAATGACTAGCGGTTCGGCTCGTATAATAGCAAATCCAAGCCGATGATCCCAGATAGTTGCTTTTGGATGTCTCGGCTTGGTGCCACCAAAACTCGAGCCGAAAAAAGTTCCGCAAGGATGTAGCAAAGCGAAAAGGGTGGAGATTTTCTGTAGCAAAGCGAAAGAAAATACGACCCGTTCCTTGCGGAACTTTTAGCTCCTTATATAGAGAGTGAGAAGGGACAAGCATACCAAAGTATAAAAAAACCAGTAATACCAAGGGTTTATCTAACTTTTTATACTTATCAAATTT
>NZ_NTRO01000083.1:0-55370 GCF_002560575.1 Bacillus sp. AFS023182
CGCCTTTTCTTCTGATGGGGGTTCACTTTCTTTTGCTTCCTGCTTCGCTAACGCAACCTCTACGGCATGGTGTTTTGCTTCCTCTATACTGACCTCGCTATCTTTTGGTAGCGCTTTCTTCTTTTCTTCTTGTACTCCATTAGACATTTCCATCTCATGCTTAGCAGCAAGCCGTTTCCGCGCTTCTTCTTTCGCATGTCTTGCAGCCTCTTTTTTCATATCCTCTATCTCTTTATTTGAATCGCTCATCTATTCGTCACCTGCTTTCCAGTCTTTGCTTCGTAACGAATCTTCTCTTTCAATTTATTAATCCCATAAATTAAAGCCGCCGGGTTCGGGGGACAGCCTGGAATGTACACATCTACTGGTACGATTTGGTCCACTCCTTTCACAACAGCATACGAGTTCACATATGGACCACCAGCTGTTGCACAGGACCCCATTGCAATAACCCATTTTGGTTCCGGCATTTGGTCGTATAAACGACGCACAATTGGCGCCATTTTCTTTGTTACTGTTCCTGAAACAATCATGACATCTGATTGCCTCGGCGATGTTCGAAAAAATGATCCAAATCGATCTAAATCATAATGTGATGAGCCAACTCCCATCATTTCAATCGCACAGCATGCAAGTCCAAATGTCATCGGCCATAAAGAATTGCTCCTTGCCCATCCCTTTACTTGCTCTAATGTCGTAAAGAAAATATTCCGCTCTAATTCCGCCCGTTCCTGTGGATGTAATTCTTCGAAATTTATAGCCATTGTAACACCTTCTTTTTCCAAGCATATGCCAGGCCAACAAGCAACATAATGACAAAGATTAACATTTCAACAAGCGCAAACAAACCAAGCTTGTCATATGCGACAGCCCACGGATATAAAAATACAGTTTCCACATCAAAAATTACAAACAATAACGCAAAAATATAATAACGAGCATGAAAACGAACATTTGCATCATGATAAGGTTCCATTCCGCTTTCATACGTCGTTCCCTTTGCTGCGCTTGGTTTATGTGGGCGCAGCAGCTTGCCTAATGTAAGAGCCACTACTGGTAGCAATATGCCCAATAGTAAAAAGATGCCAACAATCATATAACTATTTTCATATACATTCGCCACCCTGAAACCCTCCCCCTTAAATTCGGAACAAGTTCACTTAGTAAACAATATGTCTCATCTGCATCATTTATTATTTTTAAATTTTTCTAAATAATGAGATTATTGTCATTATAACAAACTTCAAATTCCCATGTCGATATATCGAGGAAAAGAAACGTTATTGAAACTTATACTATTAAAAATTTCTACAAGAAAAATGATTGTTATCATAAAAAAAGAAGTACATATTCGTACCTCTTTTCTCTATGTATTCGTATTATGATTCACTCTTTGATATCTTTTGATAAAAATGAGCTGTTGTTGTACTAAAGTATGGAGAAAGCCAAAGAAATCCAAGTCCAAAAGGAATAAATGCTAATATTGCCCAACCGATAAAGCTAAGCCATAAAAGAAATAAATCCATTTTATGTCCCTTCATGATTTTTTTACTTTCCTTCATCGCTTGTAAAGCACCATATTCCGGATGATCGATCATCACATAATATGTCATTGCATATGAAAAATAGGCAATAATAATAGCAACGAATGAAATAAATAATAGAACAAACAGGGCAATAACTAACCCTTCGCCAGAACCTCTTCCACTTTCTTCTAAGAAACCCACAATAAATAGTAAAACGAGTGGAATCCACATTCCAGAATATAAACAGATTAAGAGCATTGCCTTTATCGTATTCATCATTCTTTTAAAACCACGAAACCCCTCAAATAAAGCATCTATTGTAGCCCCTTGTCTTCTGCTAATCTCTAACGACACGTTCGTGTAGCCATATGCTGTGATTCCGTATATCCCAAGGCTAACAATTACCATTAAAAAATAATAAAGACAAAAAACAGCAATAAACCCCATCGTCACTGTTTCTTCTTCCAATAAATTGATTGAATCACCAAATGACGCCAGTACAATTCCAAAAGTAATCATAACAATAAAGACTGCAATTGCTGATATAACATAACTTAAAATAACATATAAAAGTGTTGAACCTACACCAAGCCCCCATTTCCCTTTTAATGATTGTAAAGCTTCTCGTTTCATGTCACCAATCACTTTCTCATCTCCTTCTCCCATCCAAATTGGACCACCCACATACTTCACTCTATAAGCAGAATAATTATACCAGTTTTGGAAATAATTTTGGATCATATCATTTTAAAAAATACAGTACAATATAATCCTTTTTATTTCAATAACACTTTGACAAAATAAAAAAATCCGTAAAGNNCTTTACGGATTTTTTTATTTCATATCAGAAACATTCAAACGGTTAACCGCACGTTTTAGTGCAAGTTCTGCACGCTTGAAGTCAACATGTACTTGTTTATCTTGCATACGTTGCTCAGCACGACGCTTCGCTTCGTTTGCACGATGAATATCGATATGGTTTGCTTCTTCAGCAGATGGTGCTAATACTGTCACTTTATCTGGACGAACTTCGATAAAGCCACCACTTACCGCTACATAATCAGTGTGACCGCCATTTTTCAAACGAACCGCACTAATTTTTAGTGGTGCAACAGTAGGAATGTGACCTGGTAAGATCCCCATTTCCCCACTTTCTGCTTTCACGCTTACCATTTCTACTTCTTTTTCGTAAACCGGTCCATCAGGAGTTACAATACTGACTGGAAATGTCTTCATAATTCGTCCCTCCTAAGGCCTTACGCCATCATTTTCTTCGCATTTTCAATAACTTCTTCAATGCCACCAACTAAGCGGAATGCATCTTCTGGAAGGTCATCATATTTTCCTTCTAGAATTTCTTTGAAACCACGAACTGTTTCTTTTACAGGTACATAAGATCCTTTTTGACCTGTAAATTGCTCCGCTACGTGGAAGTTCTGTGATAAGAAGAACTGAACACGACGAGCACGATGTACAACTAATTTATCTTCTTCAGATAACTCGTCCATACCTAAGATAGCGATGATATCTTGAAGCTCTTTATAACGTTGTAGAGTTTGCTGAATTTGACGAGCAACTGAATAATGCTCTTCTCCTACGATTTCCGGAGAAAGCGCACGAGATGTAGATGCCAATGGATCTACCGCTGGGTAAATACCCATTTGTGTTAAACGACGCTCTAGGTTTGTTGTTGCATCTAAGTGAGCGAACGTTGTAGCTGGTGCTGGGTCAGTGTAGTCATCGGCTGGTACATATACCGCTTGGATAGACGTGATAGACCCTTTATTTGTAGATGTAATACGTTCTTGTAATTGACCCATTTCAGTTGCAAGTGTTGGTTGGTAACCTACCGCAGATGGCATACGACCAAGAAGGGCAGATACTTCAGAACCCGCTTGCGTGAAACGGAAGATGTTATCGATGAACAATAGTACGTCTTGTCCTTGCTCATCACGGAAATGTTCAGCCATTGTTAAACCTGTTAATGCAACACGTTGACGTGCACCAGGTGGCTCGTTCATTTGTCCGAATACCATCGCTGTTTTCTTAATTACGCCAGAATCGCTCATTTCATGGTATAAGTCGTTACCTTCACGAGTACGCTCACCTACACCAGCGAATACAGAGATACCACCGTGCTCTTGTGCGATGTTGTTAATTAACTCCTGGATTAATACTGTTTTACCTACACCGGCACCACCAAATAGACCGATTTTACCACCTTTAATGTATGGAGCAAGTAAGTCTACTACTTTAATACCAGTTTCAAGAATTTCTACTTTTGTAGATAGCTCTTCGAATGCAGGTGCTTGACGGTGAATTGGATCACGGCGTACATCCGCTGCAACTTCACCATCTAAGTCAATTGCATCACCTAATACGTTAAATACACGACCAAGTGTTGCATCACCAACTGGAACAGAAATTGGTTTACCAGTATCCTCTACTTCTGTACCACGAACAAGTCCATCTGTAGAAGACATTGCAACCGTACGAACTGTGTCATCACCTAAGTGAAGTGCAACTTCTAAAGTTAAGTTAACTTCATCTTTTTTAATTCTAAGGGCATTGTAGATTTCAGGTAGCTTTCCGCCGTCAAACTTAACGTCTACAACCGGACCCATGATTTGCGTAACGCGCCCTTTGTTCATCGGGTTCCCTCCTAGCTTTCTCTAAATTAGCCAGCTTTTTATGAGCAGTCGGCTTTCATTTTTTATTAGTGTAGCTTAGGCGACTCTTATAATAGAGCCGCTTCCACCTTTTATTCAATCTAGCTCCAGCGGTTAGAATGCTCGGTGGCTTCGCTTTTTCCTACGAGGCAAAAGCTCCATCCCCCTCCCATTCTGAACGAACCGCTTCTACTTTATATTACTATTCTAGCGCTGCTGCTCCACCAACGATTTCCGTAATTTCTTGCGTAATCGCTGCTTGGCGAGCACGGTTGAATGAAAGTGTAAGTGTATCGATAACTTCCATTGCGTTGTCTGTAGCACTCTTCATTGCTGTCATACGCGCTGCGTGTTCACTTGCTTTACCGTCTAGTAATGCACCGTAAACTAAGCTTTCTGCGTATTGTGGCAATAATACTTTTAAAATATCTTCTTCAGAAGGTTCAAACTCATAAGCTGTCGTCGGTTTGTCCGACTTCACGTCCGTAAGCGGTAAAATTTTATTTTCCGTTACTTCTTGTGAAATTTTACTTACGAAATGGTTGTAGTAAATATACAGCTCATCATAAGCGCCATCTGCAAACATCGCAATTGCTCGAGAAGCAAGGTCTTTAATATCCGTAAATGACGGGTGGTCAGATAATCCAACTACTTCATCAATAATATTAAAGCCACGACGTTTTAAATAATCACGTCCTAGTCGTCCAAGCACAATAATTGAATATTGGTTTGAATCCATATTATGACGTTCGCGAATTACGTTACTTACCGTACGTAATACGTTACTGTTATAACCACCTGCTAGTCCGCGATCAGACGTGATAACGATGTATCCTGTACGTTTTACAGGACGCGCTGTTAACATTGGATGATTAATTCCTTTGCTACCTTGCGCAATACTCGCTACTACTTCTTGAATCTTTTCCATATACGGAACGAAAGATTTAGCATTTTGTTCTGCACGGTTCAATTTCGATGCAGATACCATCTCCATCGCTTTCGTAATTTGACTCGTTTTCTTAGTCGAGTTAATTTTCGCTTTTATATCGCGTAAAGATGCCACAGGTTTTCACCACCTTTTTTCCGGAAGTTGGCACGATTAGTAAGAATCCTTGTCGTTCATCTTTCTAATCTACGTTGCAAGATCTTCTTGCTCATGATTGAAGGAAAAGAATAGGTGCACCTACTCTTTTCCTTTACATAACCGTTAGCAATTCCCTAAAGAATCACCTTTTATATAATCTAGCTCCAGTGGCTAACAAGCCACTTCCGCCTTTTATTATTCAGAAGCTACGAATACTTTCTTAAATCCGTTGATTGCTGCAGCAAATTTCTCGTCATCCGCAAGTTTTTTTGTTGTACGGATTTCGCTTAATAATTCAGCTGCATTTGAATCTAACCACGCATGGAGTTCTTCTTCAAAACGAGTGATATCTACTACTGGGATATCATCTAAGAATCCACGTGTTAGAGCGTAAAGAATGATAACTTGTTTCTCTACTCGCAGTGGTTTGTGTAATCCTTGTTTTAATACTTCAACTGTGCGAGCACCACGGTTTAATTTCGCTTGTGTTGCTTTATCAAGGTCAGAACCGAACGCAGCGAACGCTTCTAACTCACGATAAGATGCAAGGTCAAGACGAAGTGTACCTGATACTTTACTCATCGCTTTAATCTGAGCAGCTCCACCAACACGAGATACCGAAGTACCTGCATCGATCGCTGGACGTACACCAGAGAAGAATAAATCAGATTGTAAGAAGATCTGTCCATCTGTGATAGAGATTACGTTTGTTGGGATGTATGCTGATACGTCCCCTGCTTGTGTTTCGATGAAAGGTAAAGCTGTTAAAGAACCGCCGCCTTTTGCATCACTTAATTTTGCTGCACGCTCTAGTAAGCGAGAATGTAAGTAGAATACATCCCCTGGATACGCTTCACGACCTGGAGGACGACGTAATAGTAATGAAAGCTCACGATAAGCAGCCGCTTGTTTCGATAAGTCATCATATACTACTAATACGTGTTTACCATTGTACATGAACTCTTCACCCATTGTTACACCAGCGTAAGGAGCTAAGTATAATAATGGAGCTGGTTGAGAAGCTGATGCTGTTACAACGATTGTGTACTCTAACGCACCGTGCTTACGTAGTGTTTCTACTACGTTACGTACTGTAGATTCTTTTTGTCCAATTGCAACGTAGATACAAATCATATCTTCATCTTTTTGGTTCAAGATTGTATCAAGTGCAACTGCTGTTTTACCTGTTTGACGGTCACCGATGATTAACTCACGTTGACCACGACCAATTGGTACAAGAGCATCGATCGCTTTAATACCTGTTTGAAGTGGCTCATGAACAGATTTACGATCCATTACACCTGGTGCTGGACTTTCGATTGGACGAGTTTTTGTTGTATTGATTGGGCCTAAACCGTCTACTGGTTGACCTAATGGGTTTACAACACGACCAATTAGTTCTGCCCCTACTGGTACTTGCATGATGCGACCAGTACGACGAACTTCATCACCTTCACGGATTTCTGTGTAAGGTCCTAAAATAATGATACCTACGTTGTTTTCCTCTAAGTTTTGTGCTAGTCCCATAACGCCGTTAGAGAACTCTACAAGTTCACCAGCCATTACGTTATCAAGACCATGAGCACGCGCGATACCGTCACCAACTTGGATAACTGTACCAACATCACTAACTTCGATTTCAGACTGATAGTTCTCGATTTGTTGCTTTATCAGTGCGCTAATTTCTTCAGCTCTGATGCTCATGTGCTTCACCCCTATCTATTCTTCATAAGTTCACGCTGAATACGTGCTAACTTTCCTTGTAAACTACCATCATAAATGCGATTTCCAATGCGTACTTTAATGCCGCCTAGTAAATCTTCATCTACAACATTTTTAATACGAATTGCATCTTTTCCTGTTCTCTTTGCGAATGATTCTGCAATGCTAAGCTTTTCATCTTCTGATAGCGGACGAACTGAATATACAGTTGCATCAGCAACGTTACGCTCGTCATTAGCAAGAACAACATATTCATTTGCAATTTCAGGTAGAATTTCAATGCGTTTGTTATCAATTAAAATATATAACGTATTTAAAATTGATTCAGAAACAGAAGAGAATACGTTCGAAAGGAACGTTTTTTTCTGCTCCTTTGAAATGTTTGGTTGTGTTAAAAAGCTATGTAGTTCTCCGTTTTTTACAAAAACGTTTTGTACAAGGCGTAATTCCTCTTCAAACATTTCTAATACGTGTTTTTCTTTTGCAATTTGAAAAAGAGCGACAGCATAACGTTTTGCTACAATCTCATTGCTCATCGCGCTTCTCCTACTTCTTTAATATAATCGCGAATTAACTTCACTTGGTCTTCTTCTTTTAATTCTTTCTCAATTACTTTAGAAGCAATTTGAACAGATAAAGAAGCGACTTGTTCTTGCAGAGCAGCAATTGCTTGCTCTTTTTCGCGTTGAATTTCTTGTACAGCAGATGCTTTGATAGATTCTGCTTCTTCTTTTGCAGCGGCAACAATACCATCTTTTTGATCTTCTGCTTGTTTTTTCGCTCTTTCGATTAACTCTTGTGCTTCAACACGTGATTGTTTTAACATTTCACGTTGTTCTTCTACTAACTTTTTCGCCTCTGCATTATTTTGTTCTGCAGCGTCGATTTCGCTAGCAACATGCTCTTCACGTTCCTTCATAATTCCCATCAAAGGACCCCAAGCAAATTTACGTAGCATTACTAATAAAATTAGGAAAACGACCAATGTATAAGCGATCGTTCCAAATGGAATGGCAGCTCCTAACATTAAAGTTGGCACAAGGATTCACTCCCTTCGTGATATCTAAATTTACTATATGAAAAAAAAAGACATACATTTCGTTCATAAAGCAATGGCGAAGAAAGTCCAAAAACACTCTTCGCCATCTATGTAAGGGGAGTCTCCCTTATTTGTTCATTACGATGAATGCAATAACTACACCGATGATTGGAAGTGCCTCAACTAATGCAACCCCGATGAACATAATTGTTTGAAGTGCGCCTTTTAATTCTGGTTGACGAGCAACACCTTCGATTGTACGTGATACGATAAGACCGTTACCAATACCTGCACCTAATGCTGATAAACCAATTGCAATTGCAGCTGCGATTACACCTAAACTCATTTAATTTGTCCTCCTTTGTATTATAAAAAAATAGATTTTTTTACTTACTTATTAAAGTATATTAATGGTCATGACTTACTTTATGAGCCATGTAAACCATCGTTAACATTGTAAAAATGAACGCTTGGATTGAACCAACGAACACACTGAATCCCATCCACGCTAACATCGGCACAATAGCACCTAATGCTCCAAGTACTGTACTTCCACCTAATTTAGCAAGTAATCCTAACAAAATCTCACCTGCATAAATGTTACCGAATAGACGAAGACCTAACGTTAATGTGTTAGCAAACTCCTCAATAACCTTTAAAGGAAATAAGAATGACATAGGTTGGAAGAAACCTTTGACATATCCTTTTGTACCCTTCATCTTAATTCCATAATAATGGGTGAGGGTAACTACCATCACGGCTAATGTTAATGTAACTGCTGGATCAGACGTTGGCGATCTCCACCATGCAATGTGTTCACCAGCCTCAGTTGTTGAATACATGAATGGTAAACCTAGCATGTTTGATACGAAAATAAACATCATAAGTGTTACGCCAAGTGTTAAAAAGCGCCCACCTGTTTTCCAGTCCATTGTACTGTTAATGATCCCTTTCACGAAGTCTAAAATCCATTCCATGAAGTTTTGCATTCCGGTAGGACGAAGAGCTAAGCTGCGAGTTCCAATAACAGCGATTAAAAAAACAATAACTGCTGAAATAGTGACCATCATAACTGATGATAAATCGAACGTTAAACCTAGAAATTCAACTAATTTACCGTGTTCCACTAGTAATTCACCTCTCTTCCCTGCTCTTATACTCTAAATAAAGAAAATCTATGATCATGACAAGATATCCTGTCAGCAATCCTACACCTAAGCTCCACATCGCAATTAAATGCTGATATTTTGCCGCAAATAAAATTAATAATCCAATCGTGGCAAATCTCGAATATGTACTGACAGCCGTTGCTTTAAATTTCACGTTCTCTCCATTGGTAACGCGATCTAATAGCTTGTCTGTTCTACGTGCAATGATGCGCAAACTAAGAAAACTGAAAATCGTTCCGATAATCAGCCCAAGAAATACATCCTTGTAAGAGGTAAATCCCCATCCTAGCACTAGAAGCGCAAGCAAGTAGTACATATATTTCTTTTGTCTTTGGACAAGTCCATGTACGTCTATCATCATTGCTCTCCCGAATAATAATGTCGAATGAGTCGAATCATTGCGTAAATCCCTGTTCCTAATCCTAGCAATAAGCCTAGAATGAGAAACAACGGAAACGTTCCAACCTTACTATCAATCCATTGCCCACCAAAAATTCCAACAAGAATGGAACCGACTAGCTGAGCAAGAATTCCTGACATTAAAGCATATGCTTTGACTGGGTTGCGATCGTTTTTTTGCAAGGATTCATCCCTCCAATATGTAACCCTCATTCACGATGTGTTAATAATAACTCATTTTTTTGTATAAATTCTATACAAAATAAAAAGTTTACTTTTTTGTCACGGAATAGATGCAAATTTGTCACTGAAAGCCCTACCATCCATCCCCGTAGTTAGCATACAATAGGGTATTAGCACTGTCAACGAGAAATCGTAAAAAATCTAAAAATTTGAGTATTAGTCATTTCCTGCCAAAAATGAAAACGTTCCCCTTCTAAATACTGGCCAAAGATATCAAATTTCTTCAAGTTTTCTCCTTATAATAGAAGAAAAAGTTCACAAGTTTGTCACGATTATATTTTTACGATATAACGTTTTTCCTCTACAATACAGAGCTTATTAGACGTTCGACTTCTATATTATATGTGAAAGATATGCAAGTTATGTTGCATATACAAAAAATACCATCGCCCCTCCCCTCTCCATGTTTTTACATAAAAAAAGACGAGCAGGAACCCCCTCTCGTCTGTTGTCTTACTTCGTTCCAAATAAACGGTCACCAGCATCGCCAAGACCTGGAACAACATAACCATGGTCATTTAATTTCTCATCTAATGCCGCTACATAAATATCAACATCAGGATGTTCTTCTTGTACTACTTTTACTCCTTCTGGTGCAGCTACGATACACATTAATTTAATTTGCTTCGCACCGCGCTTTTTCAGAGAGTTAATTGCTTCCGCCGCAGAACCACCTGTTGCTAACATCGGATCAAGTACGATAAAGTCACGTTCTTCTACATCCGTTGGAAGTTTCACATAGTATTCTACCGGTTGCAATGTTTTCGGGTCACGATATAAACCAACGTGTCCCACTTTTGCTGCTGGGATTAATTTCAGAATTCCGTCTACCATCCCTAAACCTGCACGTAAAATCGGAATTAGACCAAGCTTTTTACCAGCGATCACTTTTGTTTTCGCTTTGCTTACAGGGGTTTCAATCTCGATTTCTTCAAGTGGAAGATCACGTGTAATTTCAAATGCCATTAAGCTTGCTACTTCATCCACTAATTCACGAAATTCTTTTGTACCTGTATTTTTATCGCGAATATATGTAATCTTATGTTGAATTAGCGGGTGATCAAATACATACAGTTTTCCCATGTGAATCTCTCCTTAAGATGATATTCATGCGTGTGCACACGCCGTTTTACACTATTTACGATTGTAAAGAAAACGCTACTAATATTCAAGGGCAAATTTGGAAAAGTTTCAATTTGATTATGAACATACCTAATATCTTTACCATTTATGGAATTCGTATCCTTCATTATATATCCAAAATTTATTCACGTTTTGTATACATACTAAAAGAGTACTGTATGCTCTTCTGTCCATCATTATTACTTTTCTACATTATGAAGCAAATCTTCATCACATTACATCCCGAAAACTATATATTGAAATTTAGATTCAGAAATAAAAAAGACTGTTAAAACAAGATGTGTTTTAACAGTCTTCATTCAATTTATTATAGACCTGTATACATTGGGAATTTTGCTGTTAATGCTTCTACACGTTTACGTGCTTCTTCTAATGCCGTTTCATTCTCATGATTTTTTAACGTATGAGCAATGATTGCTGCAATTTCATCCATTTCTTCTAAGCCAAACCCGCGAGATGTTACCGCCGCTGTACCAATACGTACACCGCTTGTTACAAATGGGCTTGCTGTTTCAAATGGGATTGTGTTCTTGTTTACAGTAATACCAACTTCATCTAATATGTGCTCTGCAACTTTACCTGTAATATCTAGGTTACGAACATCGATTAAGATAAGATGGTTGTCCGTTCCACCAGAAACAAGTGTAAGTCCTTCTTTTTGAAGACCTTCCGCTAGGCGCTGCGCATTATTAATGATGTTTTGTGCATATATTTTAAAGTCTTCTTGAAGTGCCTCACCAAACGCAACAGCTTTCGCAGCAATTACGTGCATTAGTGGTCCACCTTGAATACCAGGGAAGATTGATTTATCAATTTGCTTTGCAAATTTTTCTTCACATAAAATCATACCGCCGCGTGGGCCACGTAATGTTTTATGTGTTGTTGTTGTAACGAAATGTGCATGTGGTACTGGGTTCGGATGTAAGCCTGCTGCAACTAAACCTGCGATATGTGCCATATCTACCATTAAGTATGCACCTACTTCGTCTGCGATTTCACGGAATCTCTTGAAATCGATAACACGAGGGTATGCACTTGCACCTGCAACGATTAATTTTGGCTTGTGTTCTTTTGCTTTTGCTAACACATCATCATAATTGATGCGGTGTGATTCAGCATCTACGCCATATTCTACGAAATTGTATTGTACCCCACTGAAGTTAACAGGGCTTCCGTGTGTTAAGTGACCACCGTGGGATAAGTTCATACCAAGTACTGTATCGCCTTGCTCTAAAATCGTGAAGTATACAGCCATGTTCGCTTGTGCACCAGAGTGTGGTTGAACGTTTACATGCTCTGCGCCAAAGATTTCTTTTACACGATCACGTGCGATATCCTCTACTACGTCTACATGCTCACAACCGCCATAGTAACGTTTACCAGGATATCCTTCCGCATACTTGTTTGTTAAAACAGAACCTTGCGCTTCCATTACAGCTTCACTTACGAAGTTTTCTGAAGCAATTAACTCAATCTTTGAACGCTGTCTTCCTAGTTCTGCCTCAATTGCAGCAAATACTTTTTCATCTTGACGTTTTAAATGATCCACCAAAATCCCCCTTTTCTGAACGAATTACACCGATTCCCAACAGTTTTTTCTTATTTATTCAGAAAAAACGAAAATTCAAGTTGTAATTCCTTCGAACCTTCATGTTTTCAACTACATTCTAACATGACTTTCTATATCATAAAAGAAAAAAAGACCGAGTTCGGTCTTTTCTTTTTATCCTTTATGAAGTCAGACTACATACGTCTTTATGAAAGATACTGTATCCCTGTTTCTTCTACTTCCGCATGAACGGGCAGTAAGACCTTCACCTCAAAATTCAGCAAAAGCAAAAGGTTAAGTGGGGAATCAACTGCCCGTAAAGGTCCGATTGGTCGAGCTAATAATCAACGAGAGATGAAGCCCCCCACTGATTAAAATTTTACTTTATTTTTAGCTACAAGTAACTGTTTCTTCTACTTCCGCATATACAGCACGTGCCCCACCAATAAGTTTCGCACGTGTTTTGGCCATCGTTACGTGCGCACTTCCAATCTCTTTTACACGTGTACGAATTGGAACTGCAACATGTTTTAGATGCATACCAATAAATGTATCACCGATATCCATACCTGCATCTGCTTTTATAAACTCCACTACTACAGGATCCTTTAGATTATGATAGGCGTATGTTGCTAATGCACCACCAGCTGATCTAACAGGCGTAACGGTTACAATTTCAAATTGATACTTCATTGCTACTTCTCTCTCTACTACTAAAGCACGATTTAAATGCTCGCAACATTGGAATGCCAATTCTATGCCAGTTTGCTCTTGAAATTGTTTTAGTTCAGAAAAAATCGCTTCTGCCACTTCCATCGTTCCTGATGTTCCAATTTTCTCTCCTAGCACTTCGCTCGTGCTACAGCCCACTACAAAAATTTGCCCGCTTTGTAAAGAAGCTTGCTCTTGAAAATCAGAAAGCGATATTTGTAGCTGCTCTTTCACCTTTACTATTTCCGTCATGACGCCTCTTCCTTTCACAGGTTGGTTCAACAAATGATAGTATGTCCTAATAAAAGATTACTTCGCTTCGTATGTTTTAATTTTCCCTACGCGATTTTCGTGACGTCCACCTTCGTAATCAGTTGTCAGCCAAATTTTTGCAATATCACGCGCTAAACCAGCACCAATCACACGCTCACCCATCGCTAACATGTTTGTATCATTATGTTCTCTTGTTGCTTTTGCACTAAATGTATCATGTACTAACGCACAGCGAATACCGTGTACTTTATTTGCTGCAATTGACATACCAATACCTGTTCCACAAACTAAAATACCACGGTCTACTTCACCATTTGCAACCATTTCTGCCGCTGGAAATGCAAAATCAGGATAATCAACAGATCCTGCTTCACATTCACATCCTAAATCAACATATTCAATATTTAGCTCTTCTAATAAACTTACGATTTCTTTGCGGATATTCATTCCACCGTGATCAGATGCTACTACTACTTTCATTTTGACCCCTCCAAAATTTTAGTGAAACTTCTATCAAGTAGGGTTCTTCCCCCCACTGATGAATGATTGCAAAAAAACTGATACTCACTTGCTCATTCCGAGCAAGATCATCTCCAATATCGTATTATACACGAAACATTAACCTTCTGAATGTTTTTCCAATAAAGTTTGTATAAGTTCTTCCATCTCTACTAATGTTGATTGATAAATAGATAGAGAACCACCAAATGGGTCTGAAATATCTTTACTTGTACCTTCTACAAATTTATATAATGTATGCACTTTCTCCCCCGCATTCGGATAGTACCCAAGCACAAGTTGCTTATGGCTTTCCGTCATCGTGAGAACCATATCCGCCCACTCAAGTAATTCTTCCGTTATTTGCTGCGAAGCATGCGCTATTTTAACCCCTTTTTCTGCCAATGCATCTTTTGCATGTAAAGATGCGTCACTTCCAGGATTGGCAAAAACACCAGCAGACTTCGCCTCAAACTTCCCTTCTCCATAGTGACGAAGCAACGCCTCTGCCATTGGGCTACGACATGTATTTCCAGTGCAAACAAACAACACTCGCTTCATCTAAGCTCCCTCCTTATGGTGAATGTCCTACACTCATCATAACGTAGATTACAATGGAACAAAAGAAATGTGAATATACAAAAGGCGCATTTCTCCTTTATTTTTTCTTAGAGAAATACGCCCTATCCACATATATGTGAAACCCTAGTTCCAAGTGCCCTCAATATAGTACCATACATAACTGAAACATCCCACGAAAAAAACTTATAACTAAATAAATTAAGGAATCCATTTCATATGAAATAGATTCCTTACAAAACATCATTATTTCATTGTAACTTTCATTACTTCAGTTGCACCTTTTGTAGCTGATACGCCTATAGTTGTATGAATAGATTCTGTTGCATCCGTGTTTGTAATAACGATTGGAGTAATTGTGCTTTTTGCTTTTTCGCGAATTAATTCTAAATCGAAAGAAATTAATTTGTCGCCAGCTTTCACAGCTTGTCCTTCAGATACGTGAGCTTCGAAACCTTCGCCTTCCATTTTTACAGTTTCTAAACCAACGTGAATTAAAATTTCTGTACCATTTTTCGCTTTAATTCCAACAGCGTGTTTTGTATGGAATAATTGTACAATTTCACCGTCTACTGGTGATACAACTACACCTTCAGTTGGAACGATTGCAACACCGTCACCCATCATACGACCAGCAAATACTGGATCTGGTACTTCTTCAATATTTTTCACTTCTCCAGTTAATGGAGCTACGATTGTTTCTGCATTTGTTTTTGAGCCAAGACCAAATAATTTTTTAAACATAGGATGGTCCTCCTTATAATTAGATTAAAAATGTATAGGGTACTCCCTAGTAAAGATTGCGATACATGTAAGACTTCATACTTCAAATATTATAGTGTAAAAACGCTTTCGAAAAAAATTGCGTACTTACTAATAGAGCCTTATTGTATCGCCTTGTAAAATTCCAGTCAATTCAAATTGTCTGAATAACAATAATAGAAATAAACTTCTTACGTATATTTTCTCCTTTTTTTCACAACTCGTCTAGAGGTCTTTACAACATTTTATTTTTTGTTATTGATTTGTAAAATTTCTTTATGTTTTTTTCGAAAGTAACTTGACTAAAGTAAGTAACTAATTTATTATAACTTACATAAGGTAAGTAAATAACTTTTTGGAGGTTTTATAGATGATGAACATCGGTCTTCTTATTATTCGTCTTATTATTGGAATTACATTCATGGGCCACGGTGCTCAGAAATTATTCGGTTGGTTTGGTGGTCACGGCCTAAAAGGAACAGGCGGCTGGATGGAATCAATTGGCTTACGCCCTGGCGTATTCATGGCATTTATGGCTGGTGCAACTGAACTATTAGGCGGTTTCTTATTCGCGGCAGGTATCTTCACTTGGGTTGGCTCATTATTTATCGTTGGTACAATGCTAGTTGCAATCTTTACTGTACACGGAAAAAATGGCTACTGGGTAACACAAAACGGTTTTGAATATAACATGATCTTAATCGCTATCGCAGTTGGTGTTGCATTAACTGGGCCTGGCGCTTATGTTTTACTTTAATTAATCATTTTGGTTTCAAGGTATTTTTTTACACCATCGGAATATACATTTGCAGTTAGATTGATAAATTTCTAACACTCAAGCTCATTAAAATAGTAAGACCACCAAGTAAAAAAACTTGGTGGTCTTTTGTTGTCCTTACAACTTTAATCCGTATAGATTTTCATTACTTTATCTTTCCTAAAATAGTAGATAATTATCTTCTTAAGGATTTCTACCAATATTCCTTCCTTGTACTCACCAATTCCCTTTTTATGTTTTGCATATGAATGTATTTCATAAGTTTTTCATCGCGTCAACTAGCGAATTATTGAAATGAAAACAATCATAGTAATTTAGTTGGGACTGTTGTGTCATAAGCCTAAGACATAAAAGTCCCAACTTGATGTACATACGATACAAAGTCCCCAACTCAGTAGAAACAAAACTCATAAAAAGAGTGCTTATAATGAGCCTCCATTGCCATTAAACTAAGCTTAAATAAAAATTAATTTAACTAGATTTTCTTTTGTAATAGTCTTGTGAAACTTTCTCATAAAACGCCGCTTTTGTAGTATAAAAATATGGGATTAACCACAAGAAACCGATTCCTAAAGTAAAGACACTTAATATAAACCAGCCAATAAAACTTAAACACATTACGAAATAATCCATTTTATTTCCGTTCATCATACGGCGACTTTCAGCAATAGCTTGGTTCATTGAAAATTCTGGGTGGTCATTTAAAATAAAGTAGGTCATGGTATAAGAGAAACATTTAACAATTCCCGGAATGATAAATAACAATATCCATAAAGCCAGATAGATACTAATTAGTAAATGTATTAAAATTGATTTAATGTATTTTTTGACCCCTGTACACCATTCAAATAATTGCCCAATTCCAACTGTTTTTTCTCGAACTGTATTTAAAGCAAGATGATAGGCACCTAGAGTTAAAGGGCAAACCATTAGTATTACAATAATATCTATCACAAGCGATTCTATCACTTCGCTCCAGCCACAAGTCCATAGGAAAGGAAACGTAAGGATCAATGTAATCCCTACTGCTAATCCCCATTTTCCATCAAGCTCATCAAGTGCTTGTTCTTTCAACTCACTAATCATGTAAGAAGCCTCCTAAATCTAATGAGTATTTTAACTCATACCAGTATACAACTCTCGTAGAGATTACAATAGCAATTTAGAAAATATATATTTAATTCAGCCTAAATTAACATAAGGTTTGTTCCGTTAAAGGTGTAACGAAATAATAAAGTCATTTCATTCTTCCCATCAATGCAGAGAGTTGAAATTCTTTAAAAGTTAATGCTTGTTTGGATTATTTTTCTTAATAAATTCTTTTCGTCAATTGATTCACCTATCGCTTAATTTTTCGATGTATCAGGTACATCATGCCGAACACCTTCGCCAATAAGATGAATTTAGCCAGTTCCATTCACTCGACATCCATCTATTAAATAAAAAATATTAAGTATGCCATGTAAAATTGCGGCTGACGTTACAGAAAGACTCTACTCTCTTGTATATTTCAAAATCATTGATTACAAAAACCGTCAAAAAAAATTTTTTTAGCAGGAGTTTCCCTCCATTATCTTGTAAACAAACAAAGAAGTATTCATATCAAGGAAGGGAGATTCTAAATATGCTTTCGATTAATCCAAATGAACAAACAGAAAAAGATAATTACAAATTATTAACGGGGAGTATTATTCCGCGCCCAGTCGCATTCGTTACTTCTATAACAAAAGACGGGGTTTTGAATGGAGCTCCATACAGCTATTTTAATATTGTTGCTGCTAATCCACCGCTCATCTCAATTTCTGTGCAGCGAAAAGGAGGAGAGCGAAAAGATACTTCTCGAAACGCAATTGAGAAAGGTGAATTTGTTGTACATATTTCCGATGAATCCTATGTGGAGGCCATCAACGAAACTGCTGCAAACCTCCCTCCAACTCAAAGTGAAATTGAATTAGCTAAGCTAACCCCTATCGAAAGCGATGTCATCTCCGTACCAGGTGTAAAAGAAGCAAATATTCGAATGGAATGCGTATTAGAACAAGCCATCCCACTAGGAGGAACAGAAGACTCTCCCGCATGTGACCTACTAATCGGCCGCATTGTCCGTTTCCACATCGCAGAACATTTATATGAAAACGGACGTATTCACGCAGAAGAACTAAAACCAATAAGCCGACTAGCCGGACACAACTACGCCAAATTAGGAGAACAATTTGAGCTTGTAAGGCCAATTTAAAAGCGAAAGCGGCTCGCTCATTTTATAACACAAAAAGACCAGCCTAGGCATCACACAAGCTGGTCTTCTTCTATATATTATACTTCCCCGCGCTTTTTCTCTAACACAGGCGCACTTTCCTTTTTCGGATTCCCAAGCTTTATAACAAAGAAATAGAGCGAAAGTAATGTAATAAGAAAAACGATTACAAATGGGTAAGGAGAATAAAACATACGAGCTGCTTCTGTTCTCCCCTGAATGAATTTTAAAGAATCTATATTTAGAAATTCCGCAAACATTTGTACACCGAGCACACTAAACCAAAATACGAAAAAACTAATAATAATACCAAAAACTTGTTTTATCCTTGTCATTCCTATCATCCTTTTTACCATATAAGATTTTCCATTAGAATAACAACTGTTAGAAAAAATGTTTTGTACAGAAAGGAATTAATTTATATTCACCGTTCACGAATGAATCTAGTTTAGTCCAGCACTGTTATTTGTAAAATAACCGCAAAACAACAAGCATGTGTAACTATCTTGAAAAAAATATAAACAAAACAGATGTACCATTTTCTTATATCGTAGCAAGATTATATTGGAAAAAGAAGACATAATCCAAAACCAACAAGAATGATACCCCCGATTACTTCACCGTACATACCAAGTAAACGCTTTGCATGTCTTCCAATTAGTAAACCACTCCAGGCTAATATCATACTAACCAGTCCAAATAGTAAGATTGTTACAATCATTTGTGCTCCGTAAATCCCAAGGCTGAGCCCAACCGAAAAACTATCAACACTCACACTAAACGCAAATACAAGTAAACTTATCCCCACCGGAGCAGATCTTGTCTCTTCCCCTTCTAAAATTGCAGAGTATACAATATAAAACCCTAATCCAATTAATAAAATAGCCCCGGCAACAGTTGCCATATGACCAAATGTCTCCGATAAAAAACGTCCTAGTATCATACCAAGAAACGGCATAACAATATGAAACACCCCTATTGTCATACCGATATACATGATTTGTCGCATTCTAAGGGCTACCATCCCCATGCCGAGGCTTACAGAAAATGCATCCATTCCTAAGGCAAATGCCATTATAAACAACGGTAGTATTTGTTCGATCGTCATTCTCGTCCCTCCTCGGACTCGCTACTTCACAATATGCTCATCCGAGGAAAAATAGAATCTACGAATTTCTTCTAGATAACTTGAAACTTCCAGCAAAATCTTTACAGGATACCTTCGTTTCAATTGTTCAATCTTCTCATCACGAGTTATGAAAACAAAAGGTAAACCACACTCGTTTTCTCCTTCTGGTTTCACTTGGCATGTGGCTAAAAAAGGTGGTAACCGCTTCTATACATAAGCGGATCCTCTCTCCCACCTTAAAAAATAGGTTTTTATCTCATTTTTCAACCCATCTACTCTTCAATAATAATATGATGCCCCGCTGCTTTCGTTAGACGGTTCATAATTGCATTTCCAATTCCTTCATTCGGAAATGACTCACTAAAAATCATATCCACTTTACTAGCATCGAATGTTCGAAGCACATCGTATAATTTCGTCGCAACGCTTGCTAAATCACTTCGCATACCACAAGATAACACAACATCTGCTTTATACACATGTTGATTCTCTTCTGTCGTTAATACACCGACTGCATAACCTTCACTTTTCTTCTTATCCACAAGCTGTTGAATAAAATCACGTGATCCTTCTACAATACTAAGTGGTGCTTTCGGTGCATAATGGGTATATTTCATTCCTGGCGCCTTCGGTTTCTCTTTTTCATCTTTTAGCGCAGGATCCAAAGAAACTGTTCCGATCACGTCTTCTAATTGCTCCTTCGTAATCCCGCCTGGACGTAAAATCGTTGGCACGTCACTTGTACAATCTATTACTGTTGATTCAACGCCAACACCTGTTGCACCGCCGTCAACAATACCAGCAATTTTCCCATTTAAATCTTCATATACGTGAGATGCAAGTGTTGGACTTGGGCGTCCAGAACGATTAGCACTTGGCGCTGCGACAGGTACATTTGCTTCCTCAATAAGAGCAAGTGCCACTGGATGATCCGGCATTCTCACTCCAACCGTATCTAAGCCCGCTGTAACCTTCTCTGAAATCCCATCTTTTTTAGGCAAAATAATCGTTAATGGCCCCGGCCAAAAATGCTTCATTAATTCTTCCGCAACCGGCGTAATTTCTCTAACAATTTCTCCTAATTGTGATTTTGCACCAATGTGGACAATAAGTGGATTATCACTCGGTCTGCCTTTTGCTTCAAAAATCTTCGCAATCGCTTCATCATTCATCGCATTTGCTCCTAGTCCATAAACCGTTTCAGTTGGAAAGGCAATTGCTTCATTTTCTCTTAATAATCTTGCTGCTTCTTGTAATTGTGGATAATCTTTTTTTATTTCCACAACATTATCCACAACCCACATATTTGTATGCATTTTTTCACACGTCCTTTTCTTCCATGAAATACTTGTCTATTGTTAGTTTACTATGACATTTATCCAAAAGACAAACAAGGTTTATCCACAAAATGTGGATAAACCTAATTAATCCGTGGATAACTTTGTGAATAGCTGACAATTTAGTATTATTACATCCTGCTGTTTTATATTTTCACAAAAATGTTCTAGTTGCTGAATATCATCTGACACTTGATCTTTTTCCACAGATATAAAGTTGAAAAACTGAAATATAGTCACAGATTGTGGATGATTTGTGAGTAAATATACTTGCCAGATATTTTTCTCTTTCATATACTGCAAAAACATTTCAAAAAAATATAAGAAAGTCTCATTATCCACAGCAGGTGTGAACAAACAAGAACGAATGAGTGCGTTCTCTCCTTTTTGTTCATAACCAATGACAGCCTGGATTTCTCCGTTATCTTCCATTATCATAAATTGCCCGTATAACTCATTTATTTTATCATCTTTTTTATTAGCTTGTCCGAAAAAAGAATGTAACCTATCAACATCATCTTTTGTAGCAAAATAAGTTTTTTTCACAGCAAATCCCTCCTCATTTCTATATATGGGGAAGGATTCAAAAATAGTACTTATTTAGAAAATAATGAGGAAAATACTTCTACAATAAATAATTTAACTTCTGGCTTGTCCTCTTGCTCTTCTACTTCTACTGTTTCAATTGTTTGCTCTTGTTTCTTTTCAGCCGTTTTTTCTGTTTTTTCCACCAGCTGTTTTTCTTCCTGTTTCACGCTTTTTTCTTGCGCAGGCTTTTTACTTGTCTCTTTCACAGCAGTTTGCACTTTTGAAGCAACCTCTTTTTTCGATGTTTCTTGTCCTATTGTTTGCTTCGATACTTCTTCTTTTTCTTCCTTCAGTGCTACTGGTTGTTCTTCCTCATCAATTGATTCCGCTTTTACAACATGCTCTTCTTTTTTTACCGCTGATCCACTTGAGAAGTCTAGAAAACACATCGGTGGGAATAACACGCACCACCAATTTGCACCTTCACCCTTTCCAATTGAAATGAGTACTGCTTCATATTCCCCTGCTGGATAAATAAAATTCCCATATACTTTTGTAGGAAATTTAATGTTTTTCCCAAATGTAACTTGAAAGGATTCTTTACTTCCTTCTCGCTTTAATGTTTCAGCAACTGTTTTTTCAATTTCCGGGATGTGACTTTGAATGACACGACGTGCATCCTCAAATGATTTCAAATCTGCTACCCAGCCATCAATTTGTGCTTTTACTTCGTCGCGCACTTTACGCTTTAACGCTTGATCTTTATCTGAATCGCTATTTGCTAAAATACGTAATCGTACAGCTTCTTTCGGGATAACAGTATTCCCCTTCGCATCAGCTTTCATATATCCAAACTGCACAAGTAGCTGTGCACCAATTAATAATAAAAGAAAATAGGCAATCACTTGTTTTTTCATGTCTTTGCACCGTCCCTTCTGGTAAACAGTGTAGACACACTTACCTCTTTCTAAACTATTAAATTCTAAATCTATAGAAAAACTTTCGAGGATATAAAACCTTTCTTTGTGGATGGGAAAGAGCATCTAGCCATGTACAGATGCGGTCAGGGCCTTTTCCTACCCCGTTCCACATGAAAACAAAAGGAGAAAACGAGTGGAGAACTTCTTTTGTTTTCATAACCGTGATGTATATGCAACAAATCAACATAAAAAAATGGAGTAAGGTTCTACCTTACTCCATCTCTGCAAAGACCATACGATCTTTTCCGTTAATATCAAAGACAACTTCTACATCTGCATGTGGGAATGTCTGTTTCAATAATTCTTTTACATCCTCACCTTGCCCTACACCTATTTCAAAAGCAACAATCGCTTTCTTGTGCAAAACGTTTGGCAACTCTTCCATAAAACGACGATAAAAATCAAGTCCATCTTCCCCGCCTACAAGTGCACGCTTTGGTTCATGCTCTTTTACAACCGGAGAAAGACCTCTCCAGTCTTCTTCTGGAATATAAGGCGGATTGGAAACAACAACATCTAATTTTTGTCCTGTTTCATAAAACGGTGATAATAAATCACCATGATAGAAGGTTACATTGGCGCCTAATGCTTTTGCATTTTCTTTCGCAACTTCAATCGATTCCTGCGCAATATCTACTGTATATACATGAAGATTTTGATTTTCTAAGGCAAGTGTAATTGAAATAGCTCCACTCCCCGTACCAATATCAGCTACATGTAGTTCCCGCTTCCCAAACATACGCTGGACTCTATCTAGCACACCTACTATAAGCTCTTCTGTTTCTGGCCTCGGTATTAACACCTCTTCATTTACAAAAAACGAACGACCATAAAACATTTCATATCCAATCATATATTGAACAGGAATCCCATCAACGTGTTTGTGAATAAATTCCGTAAAAGTCTTCTCTTGTTCCTCAGATATTGCTTCGCGCATATTCATCATTAAACCTGTTCGGTTCGTCTTTAATACATGACAAAGGACGATTTCTCCCGCATTTTCATCTCGCCCATTTTCTTGTAAAAAAGAAGAAGCCCATTTCAGGGCTTCATAGACACGCATTACTCAGCTGCCTCCATCTTTTGCGCTTGATCTTCCATCACTAAGGCGTTAATGAAATCATCTAACTTACCTTGTAAGATTTGATCTAGCTTTTGAATCGTTAAACCGATTCGATGGTCTGTAACACGGTTTTGCGGGAAGTTATACGTACGGATACGCTCTGAACGGTCTCCCGTACCAACAGCTTGCTTACGGTTTTGATCGTACTCAGCCTGAGCTTCTTGCCTAAACTTATCATAAACACGCGCACGTAATACTTTCATTGCTTTTTCTTTGTTCTTAATTTGTGACTTTTCATCCTGACAAGATACAACTACACCAGTCGGTAAATGCGTTAAACGTACCGCTGACATCGTTGTATTAACACTTTGTCCACCAGGTCCACTAGAAGCAAACGTATCAACACGAACATCTTTTTCATGAATATCGATTTCCACTTCTTCCGCTTCTGGTAATACAGCTACAGTTGCTGTAGAAGTATGGATACGTCCCCCAGATTCTGTTTCCGGAACACGTTGCACACGGTGTGCACCATTTTCAAATTTCAATTTTGCGAAAGCACCTTTACCGTTGATCATAAAGATAATCTCTTTATATCCACCTAATTCTGTATAGCTTGCCTCGATAATTTCAGTTTTCCAACCTTGCACCTCAGCATAACGGCTATACATACGGTATAAGTCACCGGCAAATAAAGCAGCCTCATCGCCACCAGCAGCACCACGTACCTCTACGATAACGTTTTTATCATCGTTCGGGTCTTTTGGAACAAGTAAAATTTTCAGACGCTCTGATAATTCCTTCTCTTGCCTCTCTAGCTCAGAAACTTCTTCCTTTACCATTTCACGCATGTCAGCATCTAACTTATCTTCTAACATTGCCTTCGCGTCTCGTAATTGCTCACGAACATCTTTATATTCACGGTACACCTCTACTGTTTCTTGAATATCAGATTGTTCCTTTGAATATTCACGAAGTTTATTCGAATCACTAATAACCTCTGGATCACTTAATAATTCGTTTAACTTCTCATAACGATCTTCTACAGCTTGCAAACGATCTAACACACCATTCACCTCAACATCCTAGTATCTAATACAAATAGTATATGGTACTTAATCAAAAAAACGCAAATTATTATTTTAAAAGCGCAGGCGGCTCGCTTAGTTCTGACACACAAAGAGCTTGCCCCAATCTTCATCTATTTTCGAAAAAAACCCGCCCTATGTAGCGAGTTTCACTTATCTTTGTTTTGTAGGTACCGCATGACAATGACGGCAACGCGGCTCATATGACTCTGAAGCTCCAACTAAAATAATTGGATCATCAAAAGAAGCTGGTTCATTATCAATCAAGCGCTGTGTACGACTTGCTGGAGATCCGCATACAGAACAAACTGCTTGCAGCTTCGTTACATATTCGGCAATCGCCATCAGCTGAGGAACTTGTCCAAATGGTAGACCACGGAAATCTTGGTCTAAACCGGCTACAATGACACGATAGCCACGATTTGCCAATATTTGCACCACTTCCACAATGTCCCCATCAAAGAACTGCACCTCATCAATTGCAATAACGTCCATTTCTTCTGTTATATGATTAAATATATCTTTTGAAGCTGAAACAGGAACTGCTCTTACCTTTAATCCATTATGTGAGACAACATCTTCTTCACTATAACGGTTATCAATACATGGTTTAAATACAATCGCCTGTTGCTTTGCAAATTGCGTACGACGTACGCGGCGGATGAGCTCTTCTGATTTCCCAGAAAACATACTTCCGCAAATCACTTCAATCCAACCGTTTTGATTTATTAAGTACATGGAGCTCTCCTTTCATCTACTTTTTATCCAAAGTAGGGTAAAGGTTTAATATTTTCGCAAAAAAAACAGACAAGCGAATAGATACACTTGCCTGTTTTATGTTTTTTATTACTTAAGACCGTATTTCTTATTGAAGCGGTCAACACGTCCGTCTGCAGTAGCAAACTTCTGACGTCCAGTGTAGAATGGGTGAGAATCAGAACTGATCTCAACTTTTAGTAATGGATAAGTGTTTCCATCTTCCCACTCAATTGTTTCGCTAGAACCTTTAGTAGATCCGCTTAAGAATTTGAAGCCTGTGTTTGTGTCCATGAATACAACTTTCTTGTAATCTGGATGGATTCCTGCTTTCATTCTTTTCATCTCCTTCCGCCCTGAATCATTTTCGAAACAGAGTTTTTCATCTTTAGCTGCAATCACAACTATATTGATGAAACACATATGATGAAATTATAACAAGGCTAACTTCATTTTGCAACTACCTGTTTTTGTCTTTTTAAAATAAAAGTGCAAGCGGCTCATCCAGCTCTGATTGGCTAAATTTCTCTCATAAAAAAGCATGGAAAAACTCGCTTAGTATAAAAATAAGCGAGTCATCACCGTTTCCCTTTACTTCGTTGTTACATATCTTTTTGAGTCCGCAACAATGTTTTGTAAAAATTCTTCATTTGTTTTCGTTTGACGCAGCTTACGTAAGAAGCTCTCAACAAAGTCTGGTGTATCACGCATTGTTTTACGAATACCCCATAGCTTGTCTAGATGTTCTTTAGGAATTAATAGATCTTCTTTACGTGTACCAGAGCGGCGAATATCAATCGCCGGGAAGATACGACGTTCAGCTAACGAGCGATCTAAATGAAGTTCCATATTACCAGTTCCTTTAAATTCTTCGTAGATTACATCATCCATACGAGAACCTGTATCAACAAGTGCTGTTGCTAAAATCGTTAAGCTACCGCCCTCTTCGATGTTACGAGCTGCCCCGAAAAATCGTTTTGGTCGATGGAACGCAGCTGGGTCTATACCACCCGACAATGTACGTCCACTTGGCGGGATAACGAGGTTGTAAGCACGTGCTAAACGGGTAATACTATCCATTAAAATGATAACGTCTTTCTTATGTTCTACAAGACGCATCGCACGTTCTAATACAAGCTCAGCTACCTTAATATGATTTTCCGGCACTTCATCGAACGTAGAACTTACAACATCACCTTTGACAGAACGTTCAATATCCGTTACTTCCTCTGGACGCTCATCAATTAAAAGCACAATCAGTTCCGCTTCCGGATGATTTGTTGTAACACTGTGAGCAATTTCTTTTAACAGTATCGTCTTACCAGCCTTAGGAGGCGCGACAATTAAACCACGTTGTCCAAATCCAACTGGTGCGATTAAATCCATGATGCGTGTTGATAATTTCTTTGTTTCTGTTTCCAATTTCATTTGACGATTTGGATATAACGGTGTTAATGCAGGGAAATGCACACGCTCTTTTGCTGATTCCGGATCATCACCATTTACCGCTTCAACTTGTAACAATCCAAAATAGCGTTCATTTTCTTTCGGAGGTCGTACTTTACCAGAAACTTTATCTCCATTACGCAAATCAAAACGACGAATTTGCGAAGCTGAAATATAGATATCTTCTGAGCTTGGAGAATAGTTGATCGGACGTAAAAATCCGAATCCTTCTGATTGAATAATTTCTAGTACACCTTCCATGAAAAAGAAACCTTCTTTTTCTGCGCGAGCTTTTAATATAGCAAAAATTAACTCTTTCTTTGTTAATTTGCTGTAATACGAAATCTTAAATTCTTTCGCAAGCTCATATAATTCTTTTAACTTCATGTTTTCTAATGCTGCAATTGACAAATTCATTCAGACACCACACTTTAATATTATTCTCTTTTCACATGGGTAAAGGGAAAAAATACGGAAGGCAAATACATAATAATGAAAGGCAATAAGTTCAAGTAGGATAATATCCACTATTGTAACCCTTTTATCTAGTTTTAATCAATACGTTGTAACACAAATACAAGAAGCGAAGACAAGAAAAGTTGTCTCCGCTTTTTATATCGCTTCTGTTTTTTTCTTTACACCATTTGGATGAGGGCAAAATCAAAGCTGATTGAGCCATTTTCACTTTTTATTTAATCCAGCTCCGGCAGCTAGAATGGTCGGTGGCTTCGCGTCTTCCTACGAGGCAAAATACGCCTCTTCGTCAGAAGCTCCATCCCCCTTCCATTCTGATCAAGCTGCTTCCGCTTTTTATTTAATAACCAAATTCGGTTTTTTATTTAAGCTGTGACGTCCGTCAACAAAGCGAACTGTCCCAGATTTTGCACGCATAACAAGGGATTCTGTTGTACCAACGCTACCTTTAAATTGAACGCCGCGTAGTAATTCTCCATCTGTTACACCTGTTGCTGCAAAGATTGCATCGTCACCTTTTACTAAGTCCTCCATACGAAGAATACGATTAGTATCTTCAATACCCATCTTTTTGCAACGAGCTAATTCTGCTTCGTTTTGAGGGAGAAGTTTCCCGTGAATTTCTCCACCTAAACATTTTAATGCAACTGCTGCAAGAACGCCTTCAGGTGCACCACCAGAACCGAATAAAATATCAACACCTGTACGATCAAATGCTGTATTAATCGCTCCTGCTACATCGCCATCATTAATCAATTTAATACGAGCGCCAGCTTTACGAATTTCTTCAATAATCGCTTGGTGACGTGGTCGGTTTAGCACTGTTGCAACAACATCTTCAATATCTTTATTTTTTGCTTTTGCAACGGCACGTAAGTTATCAATAATAGGTGCATCAATATCAACTGCACCTACCGCTTCTGGCCCAACCGCGATTTTATCCATGTACATGTCAGGAGCATGTAACAAATTACCGTGATCCGCAATCGCAATAACAGCAAGTGCATTCCAGCCTCCAGCTGCTACAATATTTGTTCCTTCTAACGGATCAACCGCTACATCAACACGTGGACCGTATCCTGTACCTAATTTTTCCCCGATGTACAGCATTGGCGCTTCATCCATTTCTCCCTCACCAATTACAACTGTACCTTTCATCGGAATTGTATCGAATACATCACGCATTGCAGATGTTGCTGCACCGTCTGCTTCATCTTTTTTGCCGCGTCCCATCCAACGCGCTGATGATAATGCTGCAGCCTCTGTTACACGTACTAACTCCATAGATAAACTTCTTTCCACAATAATCCCTCTCCTTTAAGTCTTAATATTTATGCCGTATTTTGTGAACTGTTTCTTTCTATGAAAACTCCCCCATTTAACTCCTTTGGATCTTAAAGTAGGGGTTTCTCGTGCATCTTAACAGATCATTAACACGAGTGGAGTTGACATAGTTGCCTAATGGCTCAACCCCTCTATTCCATTAGCAAATACCTTTGGAACTACTTTTTTTGTACACAGCGTTCAAGAATGCAGTTACTAACAATGCTACTCTATCCCCAGACCTATTCCTTAAGGATAGAGTTCTCTTTCTTGTTTTTTCATAAAGAGCAACTTCCGTCAGCAGCGATTTTCGTTCCCCACTAACGAAAGCGCCACCACTTTGCCTTTATTCTGCAATAACAGTACATTGCTAGCAATCATTGCAATTTATGCATTTTTCATTTCTTCAATCTCTTGCTGCGTCATTTGTTCTCGCCAAATGTTTGCACCAAGACCTTTAAGCTTGTCTACTATATTTTCATAACCTCGGTCAATATGCTCAAGCCCTGTCACTTCTGTAATACCATCAGCCATTAATCCTGCAATTACAAGTGCAGCACCTGCTCGTAAGTCGCTCGCTTTTACCTTTGCTCCTTGTAACGAGACAGGCCCAGTCACAATAGCAGAACGGCCTTCTACCTTAATTTGTGCATTCATTCGGCGCAATTCATCGATATGTTTGAAACGAGCGCCATAAATCGTATCCGTTACAACTCCCGTACCATGCGCCTTTGTTAAAAGAGTTGTAAAAGGTTGTTGCAAATCTGTCGGAAATCCTGGATACACAAGTGTTTTTATATCAACTATTCGGAGTTTACGATTCCCATTCACCGTAATTTGATCATCGTTCGTCTCGACTTGTACACCAGCTTCTCGTAATTTTGCGGTGATTGACTCTAAATGTTGCGGGATTACATTATCAACTGTTACTTCTCCACCAGATGCCGCTCCTAAAATCATGTACGTACCTGCTTCAATTCGGTCTGGAATAATAGAATGATGACAACCGTGAAGAGAATTCACACCATCAATGCGAATTACATCTGTACCAGCACCTTTAATTCGTGCTCCCATACTTGTTAGTAATGTCGCTACATCAATAATTTCTGGTTCTTTCGCAGCATTTTCAATCACTGTTCTACCTTTTGCACGCACAGCTGCTAGCATAATGTTAATTGTTGCTCCTACACTCACAACATCTAAATAAATACGAGCTCCTCGTAATTCATCCGCTCTTAAATAGATTGCACCTTGCTCATTTGTCACATGTGCACCTAATGCCTCAAATCCTTTAATGTGCTGATCGATTGGCCTTGGTCCTAAGTGACATCCACCAGGAAGCCCAATTACAGCTTTTTTAAAGCGGCCAAGCATAGCGCCCATCAAGTAATAAGAAGCACGTAATCTTTTTACCTTCCCATTTGGCAAAGGCATAGCAACCATTTTGGAAGGATCAATTGTCATCTCTTCCTCCTGATTGTATGTTACAACTCCTCCAATTTCCTCTAGTAGATCTCCTAACATCTTCACATCTGAAATATTAGGTACACCACCGATGGTCACTGGAGTATCAGCTAGAATGGTCGCTGGAATTAGAGCAACAGCACTATTTTTTGCACCGCTCACGCGAATTGATCCATTTAAAGGTCGTCCACCTTCAATCAGCAACTTTTCCATGTTGAGCTCCCTTCTTGTGAATGTATTTACTTTCAGCTCCCCTTTCAAAGAAAACAGAAAGCCTTGCCTTAAGAATCTCATTCGTTCAACAAACTATCAATAAAATATTCTCTAGTCTAAACTTAACAAGCAGTAAGGCCTCACCAAAAAAATAATGATATTTTAAGTGAGTAGATGAAGACTAACTGCCTGTCAAGATTTGTTCATCACTTACTTTAGATACGTTATTACATTTATTAATAGGACTATGCACATTCTGTTCCACTTTTATCTTTAATAGAAGTAGAAAAATCCTTTAGTATATAAGAAATGTAGAAATTTAATTAATCTTAAGACTTGTTCACGCTTTCATTATACAACGAAAGGAAACCGTCTAAAAGACTAGACGGTTTCCAAAACGGAATTTTATTCTTACGCTTTACCGTTAGAACCGAATTCACGAATTTTACCAACAACAGTTGCTTTGATAGCTTCGCGGCCAGGTCCGATAAATTTACGAGGATCGTAAACTTCTTGGTCTTTGTTTAATACTTCGCGAACAGCTTTTGTAAACTCGATTTGGTTCTCAGTGTTTACGTTGATTTTTGAAGTACCTAAAGAAATAGCTTTCACGATATCAGCAGTTGGGATACCAGTACCACCGTGAAGTACTAAAGGTACACCAGTGAAGTCGCGAACTTGTTCCATTTCTTTGAATCCTAAGTTAGGCTCACCTTTGTAAGGACCATGTACAGAACCTAAAGCTGGAGCTAGGCAGTCGATGCCAGTTGCTTCAACAAGGTGTTTACACTCTTCAGGATCAGCGTAGATAACGCCTTCAGCGATTACGTCGTCTTCTTGTCCGCCAACTGTACCAAGTTCAGCTTCTACAGATACGTTACGAGCGTGTGCGTATTCTACTACTTTTTTAGTAGTTTCTACGTTTTCTTCGAATGGATGGTGAGAAGCGTCGATCATTACAGATGTGAAACCTGCATCGATTGCTTCTTTACATTTTTCGAAGCTTGAACCATGGTCAAGGTGAATCGCTACAGGAACAGTGATGTTCATTTCTTCGATTAAAGCTTTAACCATAGCTACAACTGTTTTGAAACCAGTCATATGACGAGCTGCACCCTCAGATACACCTAGGATTACAGGAGATTTTTCTTCTTCTGCAGCAGCTAAAATAGCTTGCGTCCACTCTAAGTTGTTCATGTTGAATTGACCAACTGCGTATTTTCCTTCTAGTGCTTTGTTTAGCATTTCTTTCATGGAAACTAAAGGCATGGTGAATCCTCCTAAAAAACGTTTTTTGTATCCGATAAGTTCTTATCGCTGGTAGTATGACCAGAATAAGGTAAAATATGTATATCTACATACCGGACTTTTTTCTACACTCAATAGGATAACAACTTGTATCCAAAAACTCAACTGTATTCACCTGCTCATCAGCCCATGTAAACGCTTTTTTCCATTTTTTTTATAAAAAATTCATTTTTTAAGCCTGTACAGCAATTTCATTTCGTACTGCTTGACGAATTTCGTCAATATCAAACGGCTTAGCAAAGTGCATGAGAGCCCCTAGATCTTTCGCTTCCTGAATCATATCAAGCTCTCCGTAAGCAGTCATTAAAATAACTTTAATATCTTCATTAATTTCTTTTACATGTTTTAAAATCTCTATACCATCCATACCTGGAATTTTCATATCTAAAATAACTAAATCTGGATTATCCTTTTTCACGATATCTAAAGCTTGAAATCCATTTGCTGCTTGGAACGTTTGATAACCTTCTTTTTGGAACACTTCATGCAATAACACACGAATGCCGTATTGATCATCAACGATTAAAATTTTCCCTTCCATAATCCCCAACCTTTCTGTGTAAATACAAGATTAAAAGCTTCTTATATCCTATTCGATTATTTTCGCTACTGTTTACCAAATTCCTTCCTGTTCTTTCTTATTTTATCGTCTACTATTTTGTTATGCTACCCCTATTACTTCGCCTTTCTAAAAAAATAAGCTATAATGAAAGCCGCCTAACACAATCGAAAGGAGCAACACAATGTTAAAAATTTTTTCTACTCAATTGAGCGGCTATTTTACACGAATTTCTCAAACAGAAGAGATGAATATAGAAGATAGTGCCCGTCTACTTGCCCAAGCTTTAGTTGGCGATGGCATCGTTTATTTACACGGTACACAAGAAATGGAGGGCGTAGTTCTTGAAGCACTGCATGGCGCAGAATCACTCAAACAAGCAAAACGCTTAATAGAAAACGGTAACCAAGCAGACGTTACTTCCGCAGACCGCGTACTTCTTATCAGTCGTTTTTCAACAGATGAGGATATCATTTCATTGGCTAAAAAGTTACAAGAAGAGGGTCATTCTATTGTTGGTATTTCAGCTATTCAAAATGGCGATGTCTCACTAGAACAATTTACAGATGTACATATTGATACAAAATTACTAAAAGGTTTGATTCCCGATGATGAAGGCAACCGTTACGGTTTCCCTAGTTTAATCTTATCTCTCTTTGCTTATCACGGTTTAAAATTTACAATTGATGAAATGATAAACGAATATGAGTAAAGGAAAAAGGCGTCCGAGTTTGGACGCCTTTTTTTATTACTTGCTTTCTTTATTCGTAATAGAAGCTTTTACGAAATCACGGAACAACGATTGTGGACGGTTTGGACGAGATACAAGTTCTGGATGGAACTGTGCTGCCACGAACCAAGGATGATCTTGTAATTCAATGATTTCTACTAAACGACCGTCTGGGCTTGTACCAGAGAAAATGAATCCAGCGCCTTCCATGTCTTTACGGAATTCGTTGTTGAACTCATAACGATGACGATGACGCTCATATACAACCGGTTCGTTATACGCATTGTAAGCATTTGTTTCTGGAGTAAGCTTACATGGGTATAGACCAAGACGAAGTGTACCACCTAAGTCTTCTACATCTTTTTGTTCTGGTAATAAGTCAATAATTGCATAAGGTGTGTCAGGGTTAATTTCAGAAGAGTTAGCTCCTTCTAATCCTAATACGTTACGTGCGAATTCGATTGATGCAAGTTGCATTCCTAAGCAAATTCCTAAGAATGGAACTTTATTTTCACGTGCATATTGAATTGCAGCGATTTTCCCTTCTACACCGCGGTCGCCGAAGCCACCTGGTACAAGGATACCGTCTGTATCGCCAACTAATTCTTTTACGTTTTCTGCTGTTACGTGCTCAGCGTTTACCCATTTCACTTCTACATCTGTATCAAATGAATAACCTGCATGGCGAAGTGCTTCTACAACAGAAATGTATGCATCTTGAAGCTCTACATATTTACCAACAAGAGCGATTTTTGTTTTCTTAGATAGGTTGCGTACTTTTTCAACTAATGCAGTCCACTCTGTCATATCTGCAGCTGGGTTGTCTAATTTTAAGTGATCGCAAACGATTTGGTCCATATTTTGCTCTTGAAGAGATAATGGAACTGCATATAATGTATCTGCATCGCGCGCTTCAATAACTGCTTTTGTATCAATGTCACAGAATAATGCTAGCTTGTCTTTCATATCTTGAGAAACAGGCATTTCTGTACGAACAACGATAATGTTTGGCTGAATACCTAAGCTACGAAGTTCTTTAACGCTATGTTGCGTTGGCTTTGTTTTCATTTCACCCGCTGCTTTTAAGTACGGGATTAGTGTACAGTGAATGTACATTACGTTGTCACGGCCAATATCGCTCTTAATTTGGCGAATTGCTTCTAGGAATGGTAGAGACTCGATATCACCAACCGTTCCCCCGATTTCCGTAATAACAACGTCCGCATTTGTTTCGCGGCCTGAACGATATACACGCTCTTTAATTTCATTTGTAATGTGAGGAATAACTTGAACTGTTCCTCCTAGATATTCACCGCGACGCTCTTTTTGAAGAACTGAAGAGTAAATTTTACCTGTTGTTACGTTGCTGTATTTGTTTAAATTAATGTCGATGAAACGCTCATAGTGACCAAGGTCTAAATCTGTTTCTGCGCCATCATCTGTTACGAATACCTCACCGTGTTGGTATGGGCTCATTGTCCCCGGGTCTACGTTAATGTATGGGTCAAACTTTTGAATTGTTACGTTTAAACCACGATTTTTTAAAAGTCTTCCAAGGGATGCTGCTGTAATTCCTTTTCCTAAAGAAGATACTACACCGCCTGTTACAAAAATATACTTAGTCATGAAAGTACTCCCTTCTACTTTGTTGTTATATAATCACCGTTGCAAAGCGCAACGTATGTAGATAACACTGTATCTATCTTATTGTTAGACTCTTTTTATTTTCTAAACAAAAAACAAAAAAGAAAATTGCTCCCCTCATTACAAAAAGTAATAAGTAGGGAGCAATTTTCTTTTATATTTACACTTAAAAAGTATTATCGTCCTGTTTTAAAGAGCCCAAAAATGATTCTACATGGACGATAATGAAAAGTCAAGAACTACAGTTCTTCCTCTTCCTCTTCTTCTGTTTCATCGTACTCGAGTTCTTCGTCAGCGAATTCTTCATCTTCTTCATCTTCTAAGTCATCAAGATCATCGTCTTCATCAAGAACCTTGTCCAAATCTTCTACATCATCATCGTCTTCGTTTTCATCATCGAAGTCTTCTTCACTGAAGTCTTCGTCTTCTTCAACGTAGTCATCAAAGTCATCTTCTTCAACCTTGCGCTTTTTCTTAGGTTTTGGTTGAGGTAGAATTTCCTCATCGATTTGCTCGTATGGGTACCAGCTACGTAGTCCCCAACGGTTTTCTCCTAAATTGATGAAACGTCCATCAATATTTAAATCTGTATAAAATTGTGCGATCTTCGCAGCAACTTGTTCTTGAGATAGTCCCAGCACTTGAGCAATTTCTTGAACCAAATCATGGAATGACGTTGCCTGTCTTTTATCCTCTAAAACACTATGTACAACTTCAATCATGGAAAATTCTTTTAGCTCTTCTGGTGAATATTGCTTAAAATCCACTTATGCGGCACTTCCTTTCTTAAAATATAATCCTATATATAACGGCCTGTTTAAAAAAATCCATACTATTCATTATAAACAAAACTCCAACAAATATGCTACAAAAAAAATGGGAAACTTTTATAAGGAGTCATTAAAAGTGATTATAGGCCATTATTTACGAGATTAAGCTGTAAGAACGATATAAATCCATTGTGATTTTCAAGCATATAAATTGCGGCTATAAATACAAAAGTGGATTTCCTCTCATTTTCCCCTCCTGATTTCACCCAGCATGGGGCTAAAAAAGGCTCTGACCGCTTCTATGCATGGCCGGATGCTCTCTCCCGCCTAAATAAAGAGAGTTTTATATTTATATAACCTTCTATTTCGGAAGCATATGCGCTCCATGTAAAACATACCTAATCTGCATTTCTGTATATTCCTCTAGCGTATAAAGCTTTTGTAACGCCCAACGTCTAAATCCCCACATTTGTCCTTGAATGAAAATATTATGAGCGAGCAGCTGTATTTCCTTTTTTGTTAATGTAAATGTGCCGTTTCTCGTGCACTGTTCTAAAATATTTTCAAACATCCCCACCATTTGGAACTCTTTTTCTAACACGTATGGAAGAGACTCTTTCGGTAAAAAACGAACTTCTTGATACATAATTAATACTTCTTCTTGTAACTCATCCATCACTTTAAAATAATTCGTAATTGCTATTCTTAAACTTTCAATACTTCCTTTTTCTGTGCACACTACTTTTTCTAATCTTTCTTTTACATGTTCGTAAATACTATCACATACTAGATATAAGACATCATCTTTCGTACGAATATATTCATAAAGTGTCCCAATACTAAACCCCGCCGCTTTTGCAATCTCTCTCGTTGTTGTACGCGGAAATCCTTTTTGTTTAAAAAGCTGCACAGCTCCTTTGATCATCTGTTCACGCCTTAGCGCAACCAGCTTCTCATCCTTTACAGATGCATGTACATTGTGCTTAACCATCCCCTTCACCTCTCTTTATTATTTGGAAGGAAAAAGCGTAGGAAGCCCCCCTACGCTCTTTCTCTTATTTTGTTAACATACGAGAAATCACAAGTCTTTGAATTTCTTGTGTTCCCTCATAAATTTGCGTAATCTTCGCATCGCGCATAAAACGTTCCACTGGATAATCTTTCGTATATCCATATCCACCAAATACTTGCACTGCTTCAGTCGTTACTTTCATCGCTGTATCGCCAGCAAATACTTTCGACATCGCCGATTCTTTTCCGTATGGAAGTCCTTCTGATTCTAGCCAAGCAGCTTGATATGTTAATAGGCGCGCTGCTTCTACATTTGTCGCCATATCTGCTAATTTAAAACCGATTCCTTGTTGCGCGGCGATTGGCTTCCCAAATTGGTGCCTTTCTCTCGCATAATCCACAGAAGCATCTAAAGCGCCTTGCGCGATACCAACGGCCTGTGCAGCAATCCCATTACGTCCGCCGTCCAGCGTCTGCATTGCAATTTTAAACCCTTGTCCTTCTTCGCCAAGTAAGTTCTCAGCAGGGATACGGCAGTCTTCAAACATGATTTCTGTTGTTGGTGAAGAGCGAATCCCAAGCTTGCTCTCTTTCTTACCAACTGAAAATCCTGGTGCATCACTTTCTACAATGAATGCACTTGTACCGCGCTGTTTCGATTCTGGATCAGTTAATGCAAAGACAACGTAAATATCAGCGATTCCCCCATTTGTAATAAAAATTTTGGACCCATTTAAAATGTAATGATCACCATCGCGCTTTGCCGTCGTTCTCATCCCGCCTGCATCTGAACCAGAACCTGGCTCTGTTAAACCGTATGCGCCAATTTTCTTTCCTTCTGCCATCGGACGTAAAAACTTTTGTTTTTGCTCTTCTGTTCCAAATTTAAAAATAGGCCATCCAGCAAGCGAAGTATGAGCAGACAACGTTACACCTGTCGAAGCGCAAACACGTGATAACTCTTCTACCGCAATCACGTACGCTAAGTAATCGCTTCCAATCCCGCCGTATTCTTCAGGCCATGGAATTCCTGTTAAACCAAGTTCTGCCATTTGGTCAAATAAAGCACGGTCAAATCGTTCTTCTTCGTCGCGCTCAGCAGCTGTTGGGGCCACTTCATTTCTCGCAAAGTCCCGAACCATTTTTCTTATCATTTCGTGTTCTTCTGATAATTTAAAATGCATGTTTCTTCCTCCCCACTCTCTTCCCTCTATAGTGCACGGCTAATAACAAGCCTTTGTATTTCACTCGTTCCTTCGTAAATTTCACAAATTTTTGCATCACGGAAAAATCGCTCAACTGGATAATCTTTCGTATAACCGTAACCACCAAATACTTGCACCGCTTCAATTGCGACATCCACCGCTGTTTTCGAAGCAAATAACTTTGCAATAGATGCTTCTTTCCCGCACGGAAGTCCTTGCGCTCTGAGCGATGCTGCCCTATACACAAGTAGCCTCGCTGCTTCTACGCTCGTAGCCATATCTGCTAGTTTAAAGCCAAGTCCTTGCTGCGCGGCAATCGGCTTCCCAAATTGCTGACGTTCCTTCGCATAATCCACTGCACATGTTAGCGCTGCCTCAGCAATTCCAAATGCCTGTGCCCCGATACCAATGCGGCCAACATCTAAATTTGCCATCGCGACTTTAAAGCCTTGTCCTTCTTCACCAAGTAAGTTCTCTGCTGGCACCTTCATATCTTCAAATGTTAATTGCACGGTACGAGAACCAAGCAGTCCCATCTTATGTTCGTCTTTGCCAACGATTAAGCCTGGTGTATCTTTTTCTACAATAAACGCCGAAATCCCGCTTTTTCCTGCATCTGGATTCGTAGAAGCAAATACGATATATGTATTTGCCTCGCCGCCGTTTGTAATAAATACTTTCGATCCGTTAATGATATAGTGGTCACCTTGTTTTATGGCCCTTGATTTTAAGCTACCTGCATCTGAACCCGCATTCGGCTCCGTTAAAGCAAATGCACCTAAATATTCACCTGTCGCCAGTTTAGAAACATATTTCTGTTTCTGTTCCTCTGTTCCAAAATATAAAATTGGGTTTGTTCCAACCGATGTATGTACCGCTAAAATAACACCAATCGTCGCGCTAACTTTTGATATTTCCTCAATCGCTAAAATGTAAGAAATGAAATCCATTTCCGCGCCACCATATTTCGCCGGCGCTGGAATCCCCATAAGTCCAAGTTTCCCCATTTTCGTCAAAATTTCTCTAGGGAACACCCCTTGTTCCATACTTGGAACAAAGGGGGCGATTTCCTTTTGCGCAAAATCCCGAACCATTTTCCTCATCATCTGCTGCTCTTCCGTAAAATGAAAATTCATACGCCCCGCCTCCATTTGCTATATATCCTCTTTCACCTTCCTGGTAAGACCACTACTTTGTCAAAAAGAGGGAGATCTACCTTATCTTCCTTACTCGTATACGTAGAAACCGCGTCCTGTTTTTCTTCCTAACCACCCTGCATTTACATACTTACGTAATAATGGACATGGGCGATACTTACTATCTCCTAGTCCTTCATGCAGAACTTCCATAATGTATAAACACGTATCTAAGCCGATAAAATCCGCTAACGTCAGTGGTCCCATAGGGTGGTTCATACCAAGCTTCATTACTTCATCAATCGCTTCTTTTGTCGCCACACCTTCATATAGCGTATAAATCGCTTCATTGATCATCGGTAATAAAATACGGTTAGAAACAAATCCAGGGAAGTCATTTACTTCAACAGGTACTTTTCCGATTTTCTTTGTAATGTCTTCGATTGTTTCGTATACCGCATCGTCTGTTGCAAGCCCGCGGATAATTTCAACAAGCTTCATCACTGGAACTGGATTCATAAAGTGCATACCGATTACTTTCTCTGGGCGGTTTGTTACCGCTGCGATTTCGGTAATTGGTAAGGAAGATGTATTTGTTGCCAAAATTGTATGTTCTGGTGCAATTTCATCTAAATTCGCGAAAATTTTCTTTTTAATATCCATTTTCTCAACGGCTGCCTCAATGACAAGATCCGCTTCTTTTACACAATCCAATTCAAGCGTCGCAGTAAGACGATTTAAAGTTGCTTCCTTTGACTCTTCATCCATGCGTCCTTTTTCTACTTGGCGTGCTAAGTTTTTTGTAATAATGGATAATCCCCGATCTAATTGGTCTTGCTTCAAATCTTGCATATACACATCATAGCCTGCCATTGCACACACCTGTGCAATACCTGAACCCATTTGCCCCGCACCGATTACCACAATTTTTTGTACACTCATTTTTTCTCCCCCTTTTTATTAATGAACCTCAATCATAATCGCGTCGCCTTGACCGCCACCGCTGCAAATCGATGCAATTCCAATTCCACCGCCGCGCTGCTTCAGCGCATGAATAAGCGTTACAATAATCCGTGCTCCGCTTGCTCCAATTGGATGACCCATCGCAACCGCGCCGCCATTTACGTTAATTTTCTCCGGATCAATTCCTGCAATATTTGCACTCGCAATTGCAACTGCTGCAAAGGCTTCGTTAATCTCAAATAAGTCAATCTCATCCACAGTCTTACCTGTTTGTTTCAAAAGTTCGTTAATCGCATAACCTGGCGTTCTTGGGAAATCCTTCGCTTCTACTGCAATGGCTGTATGCGCTAAAATTGTCGCTAACGGTTTTCTTCCTTCTTGCTGCGCTCTGTCTTCGCTCATTAATACAAGCGCTGCCCCGCCGTCATTTAATCCAGGTGCATTCCCAGCTGTTACTGTTGCTGCCGGATCAAATACAGGTTTTAATTTTGCTAACTTTTCAATTGTTGTATCCTCACGTGGCGCTTCATCTTTTGTAACAACAATCGGATCTCCTTTGCGCTGCGGTACTGAAACAGGAACGATTTCTTCTTCAAATCTTCCTTCTTTTTGCGCAGCAACTGCGCGCTGATGACTACGGTACGCCCATTCATCTTGCGCTTCGCGAGAGATTCCATCCTCCTTCGCGACTTCCCCGCCATACACGCCCATATGTATACCAGAAAATGAACATGTCAAGCCATCTACTATATTTAAATCAGCAACTTGATTATGTCCCATCCGATATCCCCAGCGGGCACCTTGTAGAATATAAGGACTATTGCTCATCGATTCCATTCCACCCGCTACAATAAGCGTTTGATCCCCAGTGCGAATAACTTGATCCGCTAACGTCACAGCACGCAGTCCCGATGCACAAACTTTATTCACTGTTTCTGTACGAGTTTCCCAAGGAAGTCCAGCTTCTCTTGCTGCCTGGCGCGAAGGAATTTGCCCCTGTCCGCCTTGAATCACCGCTCCAAATATAACTTCTTCAACATCATTTGCAGCAACATTCGCTCGTTCAAGCGCAGCTTTAATCGCAATTCCTCCAAGTTCCGTTGCTTTAACATCCTTTAAAGATCCCCCAAATTTTCCAACCGGTGTTCTTGCAGCACTTAAAATAACTGTTCTTACCACGTTTATTTCCCCCATTTCTTTTTTTCGGCGCTGAGCGCACGCTCGGTACTCCTACGCTGAGAAGAGGTGCAAATCTTGCACCTCTTTCTAAAGTTGTATAGATTCTTACGTACTACATAGCTTCTTTTTTAGGTCCAATTACAGAGCGTTCTAAAATTTCTGTTACATCAAGTGTCTGAACTTGCTCTTCTACTTCTTTTGCTTTCGTACCGTCACTAATCATCGTTAAGCAATACGGACATCCTGTACCAATAATTGACGGTTTCACAGCAAGCGCCTGCTCTGTACGGGCAACGTTAATGCGCGAACCTGTTGTTTCTTCCATCCACATAAGTCCGCCGCCTGCGCCGCAGCACATGCCAGTTTCACGATTACGCTCCATTTCAACAACTTTCACACCTGGAATTGCTTTTAAAATACTACGCGGTGCTTCATATACTTCGTTGTATCTTCCTAAATAACAGGAGTCATGATACGTAATCGTCTCTTCAATACGGTGAACCGGCTCTAGTCGCCCTTCTTTCACCCACTGCGCTAATAATTCTGTATGGTGATAGACTTCTGCTTGTAAGCCAAAGTCTGGATACTCATTTTTAAATGTGTTATAGGCATGCGGATCAATCGTAACAATTTTCTTCACACCTGCTTTTTCAAACTCTTCAATGTTCTTTGTGGCCATCTCTTGGAATACGAACTCATTTCCAAGGCGTCGTGGTGTATCTCCAGAGTTCTTTTCTTTGTTACCAAGAATCGCAAATGATATGCCTGCTTTATTCATCAGCTTCGCAAACGATATCGCAATTTTCTGACTGCGATTATCATACGATCCCATAGAGCCGACCCAGAATAAATATTCAAATTCTTCGCCAGCTTTCGTTTTCTCTTTCACAGTCGGAACCGTTACTTCATCATCACCTTGTCGCCATGTTTCACGCTCTTTACGATTCAGCCCCCACGGATTTCCTTGGCGTTCAATATTTGTCATTGCACGCTGCGCTTCCGCATCCATCTTTCCTTCTGTTAAAACAAGATAACGACGTAGATCAATAATTTTATCAACATGCTCATTCATAACAGGGCACTGGTCTTCGCAGTTACGGCACGTTGTACATGCCCAAATTTCTTCTTCTGTAATGACATCCCCGATTAAACTCGGATCATATGAAAGCGCCGTAGCAGCTGACTCCTGTTGTCCTTGACCAGCCGTCATCATCGCTAACTGATTTCCTTGAGTATTGTTAAATGCAACTGCTGGAACCCACGGTACCTTTGATGTCACCGCTGCCCCCTTATCAGTTAAATGATCGCGAAGCTTTAAAATTAAATCCATTGGCGACAGCATCTTGCCTGTCCCTGTTGCCGGGCACATACTCGTACAGCGTCCGCATTCTACACAAGCGTATAAATCAATAAGTTGTGTCTGTCTAAAGTCTTCAATTTTTCCAACACCAAATGTTTCTTGTGTTTCATCTTCAAAATCAATTTTTTCAAGTTTTCCTGGATTAGAAAGACGGCTAAAAAATACATTGGCCGGTCCAGCAATTAAATGAGCGTGTTTTGATTGTGGTACATAAACTAAAAATGTTAACAAAATAAGTAGATGCACCCACCAAGAAAAATAGAACACCGAAATGGCTACGGTTTCATTTATTCCCGAAAAAACGTAAGCGATTCCAGAAGCAATTGGTTCGCTCCATGAAAGTTCCTCACCGTGCCATATAATGCCCATGCCGTTACCAAGTAGTACAGAAAGCATTAAGCCTCCAATAAAAATAAGAACAAGGCCCGATTTAAAATTACGTTTTAAACGAACAAGCTTTTCAACATATCTTCTATGAAAAGCCCAAAAAACTGCGATTAAAATCATAAGTGTGACAATTTCCTGGAAGAATGTAAATGCAGGGTATAGTGGTCCAAGTGGAAGATGTGATCCTGGTGCGAGTCCTTTCCAAATGAAGTCAATTGCTCCGAATTGGACAAGAATAAATCCGTAAAAAAACATAACGTGCATGATGCCGCTTTTTTTATCTTTCAGCAATTTTTTTTGGCCGAAAACGTTGACCTTCAGGAGATCCCATCGCTCTTTAAAGCGGCGGTCAAATTCTACTTTTTTTCCTAGCTGTATGTAGGCCATCCTCGTCCGTATAAGATATACAAACAAATATCCCGCATAAGCAATAACAGCAATGGCAGCCAGCCAATTAATGATCAGTAAACTATTCATTTTTATGCTACCCCTCTCTTTGTAAGCCTTCTTTCTTTTAGAATCTTCGAAAATAAATAATTTTCTGAATTATATCCTCTATCCTCATTATATAATGAGTGAGCATTCAGTCAACAGTTTTTTGTTATACAACACAATATTTTTTCATAAAGCTGTTTATTTAGGTGAAACTATAAAAATGAATTCGCAGGAGGTAATTTGATAATGGTCTTTTTATCTCTCTTACTAATAGGCTTAATCATATGGGTCTCACTCGACTTTTTGCTCGGAAGAACACATCATTTAAAAAAAGTAAAGCCCCGCCCTTTTCCTTTACGACGCGGCAATTTTAAATTGTATACATGGGGAACAAATTTATATAATGATTTATTTCTGGATATACAGGAGGCAAAACACCATATACATATTCTATTTTTCATTGTCAAAAATGATGAAATTAGTCACACCTTTTTACAACTTCTCACTGAAAAAGCAAAACAAGGGATAGAAGTACGTCTACTTCTCGATCGTATAGGAAGCCATCATTTATCAGATGAGGCGATTCGCTCAATGCGACAACACGGTGTATCTTTTTCATATTGTCATAAAATCAAGATCCCTTTTCTCTTTTTTTCTGCAAACCAAAGAAATCATAGAAAAATTACGATTATCGATGGGAAGATTGGCTATATTGGGGGATTCAACATCGGAGAAGAATATTTAGGGCGTGATCCAGAACTTGGCCTTTGGCGTGATTATCATTTACGCCTAACTGGAGAAGGCGTACAAGATTTACAAAAACAATTTTTGCACGATTGGCGCGATGATACGAATGAAGATTTACTAGAAGAAGTGGTGCTTTTTCCTAAACAACTACCAGGTCCTATATTGCACCGCTTTATCCCAACAGACGGTGCTTATTTACAGGAAACATTTGTATCACTGATTGAAAGTGCAAAAGAAGAATTATACATTGGCACACCCTATTTTGTTCCGGGAAAAATAGTAATGAATGCATTATTACAAGCAAAGAAACGAGGTGTTCGCATTACGATTCTCGTTCCTAAAAAAGCAGACCACCCGCTCGTTCGCGAAGCTAAACTACCATACTGCCGGAAATTGATGAAGGTAGGATGTAACATTTATGAATTTCAACAAGGTTTTTTTCATGCAAAAATTATTATGGTAGATAATCATATTTGTGATATCGGAACAGCTAATTTTGATATGAGAAGCTTATATATTAATCATGAAATAAATTGTCTCCTGTATGACTCAGCTTTTATACAAGAAATTAAGGTTCAAATTAGCAAAGATATCGAAGGGTCTACATTGCTTACTTGGAAAGATGTCTCCTCTCTTTCCCTTGTTGATAAAGGAAAAGAATGGATTGGAACGTTACTAGCATTTTTCTTATGAAATGAAACTTTTAATAATTAACGGAGGTAGGGCAGATGATTATGCGCTTTGGGTATGTCTCACATGCAGTCGCTTTGTGGGACTGTTCCCCTGCTAAAACAATGACATTTACAACGTGGAAAAAGCTTGGCAAACAGGAACGAGAAGAAAAATTATATAACATTACAATGCAAAACCTTATGCATACATTACGTATCCTGCATTACAATATCGCACATGAAATTCCATTATACCGATTATCATCTTCTATCGTCCCACTCGCCACCCACCCTGAAGTTGATTTTAATTATATCGATATATTTACACCATTTTGGCGTAAGATGGGGGAATTAATTCGAGAGTATAACTTACGAGTCAGCTTTCATCCAAATCAGTTCACATTATTTACAAGTGAAAAACCTCATGTTACAGACAATGCGGTTTTAGATATGATGTATCACTATAACGTATTAGATGCAATGGGACTCGCAGACTCTTCCTACATTAACATTCATATTGGAGGTGCATACGGCAACAAAGAGAAAGCTTTACTGCGCTTTCATGAAAACTTAAAAAAGCTCCCTTTCCATATCAAACAGCAAATGACACTTGAAAATGATGATAAAACCTATACAGCCTCTGAAACATTGGCCGTTTGTAAGCAAGAAAGAATCCCTTTTGTATTTGATTATCATCATCACATGGCAAATCTTTGTGATGAACCATTAGAGACACTACTACCAGCTATTTTCGAAACATGGAATCATACAAATACCATTCCTAAGATCCATATTTCTTCACCAAAATCAGAGAAGGAATTCAGATCACACGCTAATTATATTGATGCTACATTTATAAAACCCTTTTTACACATCATGAGAGAACTAAATCAAGATTTCGATATTATGATTGAGAGTAAACAAAAAGATTTAGCACTTTTTCAGTTCGTAGATGAACTTGCTTCTATAAGAGGAGTGAGACGAATAAGCGGTGCAGCGTTACAATGGTAATTGTAACGCTGTTTCACGATTCTCTTCTCTTTAGTGTGATTGCCGAAGGTGTTAAGAGCAAGGAATAATAATCATTCTTACATACCTAAACCTTTGACTACACATTCAAGAGCTTTGAATTATCTAACACTTTTATCCCTAACAAAAATAAAGAACCCTCACTTGGGTTCTTTTTTTATCTTAATGTTCAAATGGCATATCTGAAGCTAATTGTACTTGTTCCTGTTGATTTGTTAATGCGTGATCTTGACTCACTCCGAATGCAATACCAGCTAGCATTGCCATTGCCATTAAACCGCATGCAAGAATTTTTTTCATCACTCATCACCCTATGCTCTATTTTCTTTAAATATATCATGAAATAATTTCTTTTAAAAATGCAATTATGCATATTCTCTTATGGTTTCATTATTTAAAAATATAGAATGAAACTTCCATCAGTGGGAGTACTCTTCATTCCACACTGATTGTTAGCCCTCACCGACTGGGCTTTTACGGGCAGTTATCTTCCACCTATCTTCCTCTTTTCTCTCTTAATCTTGAAGTGGGGGAATTACTGCCCACGAATAGCGGGATAAATTTAATCAGCTAGAGAATATTGTCTGTTCATTACGATCAGCTAATCCCATTTTTGCTAATAATATCTCTTTTTGAGAATGTAAATCTAGTAAATCAAAAAATAATAAAGCCTTTTCATAAACAACTGTAATTTCACTTGGCGGATAAATTAATTTCTCTAAGCACTCTCCCTTTTGATAGTACAGTTGCCCAAGAAGCTGCATACTCCCAATAAGTCGCGACGTTTCAATTGCTTTATCTACTTGCTGAAGCGACTTTGCATATTCATTATTTAAGCATAAAGCTTTCGCATAATTATATCGAACCTTAACAACAAAATCTTGATCACTCTGCAATGACTCCAGCTGTTGTAAAATATCTTGAAATAATGTAATAGCTTTTTCTAAATGGTTATTTTCTGCATAAATAATAGCAATCGAATTTTCGATATATAAATTTTGAAACACATCTACCCCAACATATTGCCGATGGATTATATTTTTCAGCTCTGAGATGCAGTATTCAAAATTGACTTTCTTTAAAGCATAAGAAGATAAATGATAATACCATAGAAGAAATTGCTTAAATTCAGGATGACATTCTTCTTTCTTTAACTCCTCTGAAACAATTTTATGAATTTCATCATACTGCTTTTTCTTACACAATAATTGAATTTGATTCTTAAACTTTTTCTTTCTTTCGAGGTCAGAATAAAGAAGAACCTCATAAAAATGAATAATGGGAACCCTTAGCTTTGCTGCAATCCCTTGCAGTATATCCATACTTGGATATACCGTTCCTGACTCAATCCTGCTTACTTCTGATTGATGACATATATTCTCAGACAACTGCTTTTGTGTTAAACCTCTTAACATTCTAATTTTCTTTATTTCAGCTCCCAGCTTTTCTGCGTGCATAATAGCTCACCATCCCATTACAGAAATCTAACTTTTAAGTTGTCATACCACTACAATAATAGTTTTTCGGCACTTTTAGACATGAAATATTGCATAATATATATCATTTAGCACACCTTTCTTGTAAATCATCTTATACAAATACAAGACTCCAAATGTTAGAGATGAATAATATAAAAATTGCTAGTATATTCCTTACTTCTGTTCTATTCTACCCCTTATCATGTAGCAGCAATTATCGTGCCCCAAAAATTGATAACAATGAAGTGAACATTGAAGTTACTCAACCTAGCTTGATAATTAGTAAATAAACTGAACCACAAAACGTAACAATAGGAAATATTGCTAAAAATACTTAAAAGATGAAGTACAAGAGGTTAACGCGTAACAAAAACAAGTTACCACTGAAAAGATGTTGAATTTCAACCTACAAGAAAATCAAACCGAAGTATGTCTTTCCCAATCATATAAAAATGATGAAATATATGACCAAGACATCATTGCTCAAGTAGATAAACATGGGGTAATTAAGACAATTAGTGGTAAGGTTACCCAAAATCTAGAACAGCAACCTAATCTTACTATAACAAATTTTTTGTCGAAAAATGAAGTAAAATCTATATTATGTCATAGACTTTACATTTTAGTGATAGAGGTTCAAAAAAAAAAGAATAAAAAGATGTTTACCACTATAACCGGTAAACATCTTTTTTTATATCCATCCCTTTTCTTCCGCAATCGTAATTGCTTCAATTCGGTTTTTCGCACTTAATTTTGTTAACACATCTGAAATATAGTTCCTCACAGTACCAGATGAAAGATACAATGTCTTCGCAATTTCATTTGCTGTTTTTCCCTCTTTTGCTAAGCGAAGCACATCTTTTTCACGATCTGATAACGGATTTTGTTCTTGCCATAGCCCAAACATTAATTCAGGAGAAATCTCTCGTTTCCCCTTCATCACATTACGAATCGCTGCCGCTAAATCTTCACTTGGACTATCCTTTAATAAATACCCATGAACCCCCGCTTTCATCGCTCTTTCAAAATAACCTGGGCGTGCAAATGTTGTTAAAATCATTATTCTACATGAAGATTTCTTCTTTTTCTGCAATTCTTCCGCAACATCCAACCCGCTCTGAATTGGCATTTCAATATCCATAATACTTACATCCGGCTGCAACTTTTCAATTAATTTTAAAGCTTCTTCACCGTTCTCTGCTTGCCCAACCACTTCAATGTCGTCTTCTAAATCAAGCAGAGCCCCGAGTGCCCCCCGAAGCATTCTTTGATCTTCAGCAAGAATAATTCGAATCATGCTCTCACCTCATCTTTTCCTGTTCTAATTACAATTGGAACTTTCACTATTAAAATCGTCCCTGGATGCAGCGCCTTTAGTTCAAGTCCTCCATCAATAAGTGCCAGACGTTCTTTCATACCTAAGATACCATTCCCATCATGACTCTGCTTTTGTAATCCCACTCCATTATCTTTCACCTGCAAAATCAGTTCTCCTTGCGTTTCAAATAAAGAAACCGTACATGCCGTCGCCTTACTATGCTTTACAACATTCGTTACTGCTTCTCGCAAACACATCCCTAAAATATTTTGTTCAAGCGGTGATAATGCACCGCTATTCGCTTTCTGCTTTACCTCTAGTGAAATATTAGCAGCTTGCAGAATCGCCTTTATTTGCTCAAGCTCCTCTTCAACTGTAATCATTCGCATATCAGAAATTAATTCCCTAAGCTGCTTTAAAGCTATGCGAGATGTTTGCGTTATCTCCTTTGCCTCAAGACTAGCACGCTCTGGATTTTTCACAATCAGCTTCTCAACAAGCTGACTTTTTAAAGTAATAAGAGATAACGTATGTCCTAGCGTATCGTGAAGGTCCCTTGCAATTCGCTGACGTTCTTCACGTTTTACTAAATCTTTAATTTGTTCATTGGCTTCGTTTAATTGCATTTTCAACATTTTTTTTTGATTAAAGTTACGCATACCAAATGGTGTAAGAAGCATTAAGATAAACATTGGAATCATATTGATTAAACTAGTCTTGGTTAACTGATCTATATTCACAAATAAAAAAGTACCGATCATTACTACTAAAAGGGCAAGTAATACTCGAAATGATTTTTTTGTTGGTGCAAATCCTATTGCACTGGCAGTGTAAAATCCAAAAAATATCATAAATGGATTATAAATTGCAGAGAATATGAATATAATTACAATTTGAACACATGCCCATAAAATAAATGTCTCTTTAACAAAATAAAGTTGACGGTATGCAATGACAAAAACCACTAGCATACTGATTCCAGCTAAAAGCCTCCAACCCGATTCTTGCGTTAAATTGTAAATCGGAAATAGTAGATACACAAACCACATATATGGGAAAAAACCCATATGTTTTGGAAAAAATTCAAACTGCTTTTTTTCTGTCATTTATACCGCTTCCTGTCTCTTTCTTATATATATTGATATTACAACAAAGATAAGGAAATAACCTCCTAAAATCGCGATATTTTCCCATCCTATCGATTTACCATCAACAATATCCCAAGCACCGCTTCCAAAATGATATGTTGGTGTCCATTCCCCGATTGTTCTTAGTACCTTTGGAAAAACTTCGATCGGCATCCATAAACCACCTAACACCGCTAAACTCATATTTAAAATGTTAGCAAGCCCCGCAGCTGCATCTGCTTTCTTAATGGAACCAATAACCGTTCCTAGCGCTAAAAATGGTGTGACACCTAGTAATAACCACAATCCAGCACCTATCCATTGTCCAACCGTTAACTCTACGTTATTAATTAGCATACCTGCAATAAAGATCACAAGTATTGAAAATGCATTTACCACTGTTTGAGAAATAATTTTAGCCGTTAAATATGCACCCTCTGGAAGTGGCGTGATTTTTAAAAGATGTGTCCACCCCTGCCCCTTTTCTTGTGAAAGTCTCACCCCGAAACTAAAAAGTGCTGTTCCTACAATACTGAAAGTAGCCATCGAAATTAAATAGTGTGCTTTCCAAGCATCTCCGTTTTGTGGTACTTGAATGACATTCGTAAAAATGTAATAGAACATCACTGGCATTAATAGTGAAAAAAAGATAAATAATTTATTGCGGAATGTACGTAAAATCTCTATTTTGCATTGCATCCATAATGCCTTCATGCGATTCCCTCCTTTTGATTTGCAACAAACTGTTCAAACGCCTCGTCAAGGCTTCCACGTTCAACAGAAACATCTGTAATAGGTAAGCTCTTTTGATAAATTGCTTGCAATGTAGCATCCGTATCATCCGTTGTGAGAATAACACGCTGTTCATGAAACTGTACTGCTTTAACATGCGGTAATTCTTTCAGCAAATCTGTAGGGATTTTTTCTTTTGCATAAAATGAAATGGTTTTTTGAGAAATCGTTGCCTTCATTTCCTCTGGAGTCCCATCCGCAATGATTTTTCCGTTTGCAAATAATAAAATGCGATCTGATAGTGCATCAGCTTCTTCTAGATAATGCGTTGTTAAAATAATCGTTTTCCCTTCACTTGCTAACCTTCGAATCGTTTCCCAGAAAGCCTTTCTAGATGTGATGTCCATGCCTACAGTCGGTTCATCTAAAAATAATAAATCGGGATTTCCAGCAAGTGCGAGCGCAAAATTCAAACGTCTTTTCTGACCACCTGATAACTTTTCACACCGCTGTTTTTTTTCTGATTCTAAGTTTGATAACTGAAGCAATGTATCTTTTGCAACTGGATTCGTATAGTAACTACGAAACAAATCAATTGCCTCACCAACTGATATACTATCAATCACGCTCACCTCTTGCAGCATGGCACCAAAGCGATTGCGAACATCTCGATGCTTTGGACTTTTCCCAAATATAGAAACACTTCCTTCTGATGGATCCTTTAATCCAAGCATCATTGAAATCGTTGTTGTTTTCCCTGCACCATTTGGTCCAAGAAGCGCAACAATCTGCCCCTTCTCTACATGAAATGAAACATTATTTACAGCCTTTTTATGTTTAAATGTTTTTGAAACATTATTTACTTCAATAACCTTTTCCATCTCTCCACCTCCGTCATTCCTTATATTTACATTGTATAAATTGGAAGAGATGGAAAACAGTAAAATACGTCATGATATGAATATGACAATTGTCATAAAGTGAAAATTTCATAAGCAGGCAAGTTTATCTCTACAGATTATTAGCACTCACTAATTGGGTATTAACTGGTAGTTTACCTCTCACCTTCCTTCTCTGCTTTCTCCGAGTTTTGAGGTGGAAGTATTTTCAGGGGACTATCTCTATGAGATCACATCCCCCTTCAAAGCGCCCCAAAAAGCATATGAGCCGCACGCCAGTAGCAGGACAAAAATAAACATGATACAATCGTGTAAGATATATATTCGAGGAAGGACAGTGGTTTTTTTTATGATCATTCGTAATGAGAAGGATTTAGAAGGTTTACGAAAAATTGGCCGTGTTGTTGCGCTTGCACGTGAAGAAATGAAAAAGCAAGCGAAGCCAGGTATGACAACGAAAGAACTTGATTTGATCGGCAAAAAAGTATTAGATGAGCACGGTGCCATTTCTGCACCTGAAAAAGAATATGATTTTCCAGGTGTAACTTGTATTAGTGTAAATGAAGAAGTTGCCCACGGTATCCCAAAAGATCAAGTATTAAAAGAAGGCGACTTAGTAAACGTTGATGTGTCCGCGGCACTTGACGGTTATTATGCGGATACAGGTATTTCTTTTGTTCTTGGGCAAGATGAAGAAAAAGAAAAACTTTGCCAAGCTGCAGTAGACGCATTTTGGGCAGCAATGAAAAAAGTAAAAGCTGGTTCAAAACAAAACCAAATCGGTCGTGCAGTTTCTAACTTTGCCCATAAAAATGGCTATGCTGTTATCCAAAACTTAACAGGTCATGGTATCGGGCTTAGCTTACATGAGGCACCAAACCATATTTTAAGCTACTATGATCCAATGGATAACGCGCTTCTTAAAGATGGGCTTGTTATAGCTGTAGAGCCTTTCATTTCCATGAAAGCTGACCATATTATTGAACGCGGTGATGATGGCTGGACATTTGTAACACCAGATAAAAGCCTTGTTGCACAATGTGAACATACAGTTGTCGTAACACGTGGTGAGCCAATTATTTTAACTGAACTGTAAAGGATAAAAGGAATGCAAATAGCGTTCCTTTTCCTATACAAAAAAAAGAGAAATCAAACTGATTTCTCTTTTTTCATATGGATGCCTTACATCTACAGATGATCATCATGCAATGTGGAAACATGACAATTATCGTTTTCAAAAGGTTCTGGCATGAGAAAAAGAAACCCCACCATAGATTTCTTTTTCTCTTCTACATAATCTAAAATTTGGGTACACTAGACATGCAATTTAGGGGCTTTCAAAACAAGAAAGCGAACCTTTGTCTAAAATGATAGCATATACATTCTCTCTAAAAATATGCAAATATGCATATGAAACTATTCTATATAAATCTATTTCAATTTTTCGACATCTAATTGAAAAAGCGACGTGCAATTCTTTTCTCTCTGTTTTCATTTGGCTTTACTTTTATTTCTCAACCTAAATTGATTGAAGATACAAAAAACAAGAGATAAAATAAAGTCGTTATCCGTCTTCTTTTGTCATTCATATAGAATAGAAGAATAGGAGAGGAATATATGAAGAGAACATTGAAACAAAAAATAGTAAGCTCTTTGCTTGCTGCAACACTCGCTGTCAGCCTAGCTCCAATTGGACAAGCAAAAGCTGATTCCCCAACAGAAACTATCAAAACTCCATCTATTACAGGACAAGTTGATGCTAACCGCGCAATCGAACACATCCGTTTTTTATCAAAAACAATTGGCCCGCGCCCTGGTGGTACACAATCAGAAAAATGGGCTTCTCGCTATGTTGGGCTGAAATTACAGTCAATGGGATATGAAGTAGAATATCAACCATTTTCTGTACCAGATCAATATGTCGGATTTATTGATTCTCCTTTATCTCGTTCAAAAAATTGGCAAGCAGGGGCTGCCCCGAATGCTTTAATTTCTACTGAGGCTGTTACCGCTCCCCTCATTTTTGTACCAAATGGGACAAACCTAGACGAAATTCCAAATGAGGTAAACGGGAAAATTGTCTTATTTGAAAGAGGTGCCACAGTAGCAGACTACAACAAACAAGTAGAAAATGCCGTTACAAAAGGTGCAAAGGCGGTCCTCTTATATAGTTTAATTGGCGGCCGCGGTAACTATGGACAAACTTTCAATCCAAGATTAACTAAAAAACAGTCAATCCCTGTATTCGGTCTTGCATATGCACAAGGTAATGCCTTCAAAGAGGAATTAACGAAAAAAGGGAGTGAAATCCTTTCTTTAAAAGCACGACATGAATCAAACCTACAATCTCTAAATGTTATCGCGAAAAAGAAACCAAAGAACAGCACTGGAAATGAAAAAGCTGTTATCGTAAGTTCCCATTATGACAGTGTTGCTGGAGCACCAGGAGCAAATGACAATGCCTCTGGAACCGGCTTAGTATTAGAATTAGCTCGCGCATTTCAAAATGTAGAAACTGACAAGGAAATCCGTTTTATTGCTTTTGGATCAGAAGAAATGGGACTAATTGGATCTGAACATTACGTTGACAACTTATCACAAACAGAACGCGGTCGCATTTTAGGTGTATTCAATGCTGATATGGTCGCAACAAACTATGAGAAAGCAAAAAATTTATATGCAATGACTCTAGATGGATCTACGAATCTTGTAACGGATGCTGCACTAAATGCTGGTAAACAATTAAATAATGACCTTGTTCTTCAAGGAAAATTCGGTTCTAGTGACCATGTACCGTTTGCTTATGCTGGCATCCCTGCAGCTCTGTTCATTTGGATGGGAGTAGATAGCTGGGACCCGCTTATCTATCATATTGAAAAGGTATACCATACACCGCAAGATAACGTTCTAGAAAACATTTCACCTAAGCGTATGAAAATCGCTTTAGATGTCATTGGTACTGGTGTTTATGATGTTCTTCAAAAAACAGCTATACAAACAGGGCAGAAAGCTGCTTAATTATCATCAAAGCCACCATTTAGAACTGGTGGCCTTTTTATATTGAAATAAATATGCATAAATACATCTCTATTTCAATATATTATCATGTATAATAATAACTATAACAATAATGATTATAGCTAATAAGAATGCATTTCTATTATGAAAAAGATGATACTTGCAGGTACATTAACTTTTGCCGGACTGGCAGGAGTTGCTGCTTTTGTTTCAAAAACAAAAGCTACCGCTGCAACCATTCAAGAACAAAACTTTACCAAATATTATTTCTAATTTCGACATAAAAATAGCTATACAGTCATCCAAAACGTAATGGAACATGGCATTGATCATAAGCTTACATGAGGTACCAAATCCCATTCTAAGCTTATGCTTCAATAGATAATGCACTTCTTAAAGATGGTTTTTTTATCAATTTAGAGCCGTTTATCTCCGTGAAAGTTGACCATATTATTCGCTGATTGAGCCCGATTTGAAAACGCTCTCTTTTCCCGATAAAAAAACCCCTTCAGGTTGCATTCTTTCCTTCACCTTATCGTGAAGTTTTTTGAATACCTACCTAAAGGGAGTAATATCAATAGTAATTTTTTAATTTGTGTACTACTCAGATTACAGTGTAATCAATAATCTAAAGCTTTTTTATTATTTTACTCGCTGACGAGCGAATAGAATTCCACCTAAAAGGAACAATACCATACCTCCAAGAATTGAAATCATTTCCGCTGATGTTCCTCCTGTGTTAGGAAGTAATGTCGGCTTATCATTTTCTGTAGTAGGTGGAACTTTTGAATCGTTATTTGTGTTTGGATCTTTTGGATCTGTACTTGGATCTTTCGGATCTGTGCTTGGATCTTTCGGATCTGTGCTTGGATCTTTCGGATCTGTGCTTGGATCTTTTGGATCTACGATTTTTGTATTCGTGATGTCATAACCATTTACTTCAGATTTGTATCCGTCTACTGCTTGTTCTTTTACTTCATACTTGTAAGCTACACCATTTTCATCATATGCTGCTAAATCTTTAAACGCATATTTCCATTCACTTGCTGCGCTTACTTCTTGTGTTGCGATTACTTTACCATTTTGTAGTAGGTCTACTTTGATCATTTCTGGACGTTCTTTCGCATTATCGTCTTTCCATGTTTTCTTACCACTAACTTCCGTTTTCTCCATATTCTTGTAGGTATTCGTAATTGTTGTTCCTTCTACTTTTGTTTCGTAGTCGTTTACTTTTACTTCACCTACTGTGTACTTGTACTCGTTTCCTTGTTCATCGTACTTCGGCAGATCTTTAAAGTTGAAATTCCAGTTTCCAGCTTGATCTGCTTTTACTTCTTGTGTTTTCAACTCTGTACCATTTTGAAGTAGTTGAACTGTGATACTTTCTGGGCGTTTACCAAACTTATTGTTGTAATCGTCCCATACTTTCTTACCACTAACTTCTATTGTTTCTGTATTCTTGTAA
>NZ_NTRO01000084.1:0-212 GCF_002560575.1 Bacillus sp. AFS023182
CCTTGTTCATCGTACTTCGGAAGATCCGTGAAGCTGAAATTCCAGTTTCCAGCTTGATCGGCTTTTACTTCTTGTGTTTTTAATTCTTTTTCATTTTGAAGTAATTGAACTGTTATGTTTTCTGGGCGTTTACCAAACTTATTGTTGTAATCGTCCCATACTTTTTTGCCACTTACTTCTGTTTTGTCTGTGTTTTTGTAAATGTTCGTAAT
>NZ_NTRO01000085.1:0-865 GCF_002560575.1 Bacillus sp. AFS023182
GGGTTCTGGTGCGAAAACTTCAAGATAATTGCAAGTAATCTCTAAATCTTGGACATACTGATACTATTACTCTAAAAAAGGTGCGTGATCAGTATGGAAAAGCGAAATTTATTCAAGTGGAAGCATTATCATCATGATATTATTTTGCAAACAGTAAGATGGTACCTACGGTACAACCTGAGCTTTCGTGATTTGGTGGAAATGATGGAGGAACGGGGCTTATCCGTTGCTCATACAACGATTATGCGTTGGGTTCATCAGTATGGTCCTGAATTAGACAAAAGAATCCGTCGTCATCTCAAGCAAACCAATGACTCTTGGAGAGTCGATGAAACATATATCAAAGTAAAAAGTCAATGGATGTACCTGTATCGTGCTGTCGATTCGAAAGGAAATACCATCGATTTTTACCTAAGCAAAGCAAGAAACCACAAGGCTGCAAAGCGATTCTTCAAGAAAGCTTTGCAGTCTTTTCATATTTCTGAGCCTCGTGTCGTGACAGTCGATAAGAATCCAGCTTATCCTATAGCAGTTGAAGAATTGAGAAAAGAAAAAAAGATGCCATTAGGCATCCAACTAAGGCAAGTGAAATATCTCAATAACATAGTGGAACAAGATCATCGATTTATTAAAAAGCGAGTTCGTTCGATGTTAGGATTGAAATCCTTTCGCACAGCTACATCTATTATTTCTGGAATAGAAGCTATGCATATGGTAAAAAAAGGGCAACTTATTTTACTGGACAAGTCTGTCCAAAATCAAGTGAAGTTTATCCATCAACTATTTGGAATTGTTGCTTAAGACTAGATTCCACTAAGAAACTTTTCGCCTCTTTATATCTTTCCTAAGTATTTGCACCAGAACC
>NZ_NTRO01000086.1:0-3935 GCF_002560575.1 Bacillus sp. AFS023182
CGGTAACAAAAGCATCTCCAGCGATTAAAAAATCGTCCGTATTTCGAAATAGAGATATATGTCCTGGAGTATGTCCTGGAGTATGTATCCAGCTCCATCCAGGCATATGGGGTACACTACCATCCGCAGGCAACTCATGTATATAGTTACCTAAATTTATGCCCTTATTTGGAAAAAAAGGAGAAATTTTCGCTACAAATCCACCTTCCACAGATCCATCTGGATCTGGATAGTCTTTTCCACCATTTAAATAGGGGATTTCTAACTTGTGTGCATAAACTGGAACATCCCATTTTTTTACTAATTCAATTACAGAACCAACATGATCAAAATGACCATGAGTTAATATAATTGCTTTTGGTTTACTATGTTTGCCAAATTTTTCTTCTGCAAAATCTATGATTAGATTCATCGATTTTGGCATTCCCGTATCAATTAGAACCCATTCGTTTGGCTCTGTAGAATCACCAACAAAACATACATTAACAATTTTTATACATAAACAATAGATATTGGATGCAACTTCGATGCTCTCTCCATTGCCAAGAGAAGTTAAAGGTAAAATTGTTTCATCTAAATTACTTTTCAATTCTTGATTCAATTTTTCATCCATAAGAGCAAACTCCTTTTTCCATTATGCTCTTTAGTATGTAGAATTACTGAAATAATATTACCTTCAATCTCAACATCATCCTTTCTCTGTATTTCTACAAAAAGAATAACGTTTTTTTCGTTATAAGAATACAGATTTATCTTAGCTTGATGTACCCCCTAAATGAAAAAAATTTTCCCCAGTTAGTCAGTTTGAGAAATCAGCTCATTTTTTCGTTTTGGGAGATCTTCTTTACTTTAAATTGGGTATGAACAAGCTGTATATTTGGCTCTTATTTCTATCTGGATTTCTGGTGTTTTTAATGCTGGATATTAATCATTGCAATAAGCTGTAGGAGATTTTTATATATCCACTTATTTTTGCAACCTTTTTATTCTCTCATTCGACTATATTAGTAAAGGGAGGAAGAAATAAAAATGGACATAGCCTATCTAGTAAAACAAGCAAAAAGAGGAAATGATCAAGCATTTGAACAACTTATTACTTTTGTTCGCCAAAAATTATATCGAACAGCTTATTCGTATGTAAGAAATGAACAAGATGCATTGGATATATACCAAGAAACAATTTATGAAGCATATCTTTCATTGAGAAAATTAAAAAAACCGGAGAAATTTCAAAGTTGGATTACCAAAATTCTTGTTTTTAAATCCATTGATTTTGTAAGAAAATCCTCTAGACAATTCGTTGCAAATGATGAAATATTCGCCAATTTATGTACAGAAGAGAGCATGAATAAATTAGAACAATCATTGGATTTAACTGAGGCATTTAATTTCTTAGATCCTACTTACAAAACTATTATTTTATTAAGGTATTATCACGATTTATCTATTAAAGAAATTGCTGAGGTTCTTAATTCTCCAGAAGGAACGGTAAAATCTCAATTACATCGAGCAAAGCAGTCCTTACGCCCCATTTTAAAGGAGGGATATAGTTATGAATAAAGAAGAATTTAATCACCATATCAATGATATTCCTATACCAGAAGATCGGTTAATTCAAAGAGAAAAAACAGCCATGCTTCAAGCTAAGAAAAATCAATACCGTAGAAAAAAAACAATCAAGTATTCTAGTCTTGTTGCTTGTGGAATATGTGTTTCGCTTTTAGGTTTTGGATTCATTTCTCCTGCTATGGCAAAGACATTATCGAGTGTTCCAGTTATAGGCCCTATTTATGCACAATTTAATGATATTGCTTCTGATAAAATTGAAAAGGACGAGCTTGCTGCATCAATTGAGAGACAAGATAACCATAGTGGTTTAACGATGAATGTAAAAGAAGCTGTTTACGATGGTGGACGTTTAGTTGTTACGGTGGAATACAAAGGAGAAAATATTGCTTCCAATAGCAATGAAGAGAAAGCTGGATTTAGTTATGTAACCATTAATGGGAAAGAAGAAGTCAGACCTGCAATTGGTTCTACTTCACAGAAGTCAACAGGACGAAACACTATTATTGAGCAGCATGAATTCACTCTGGCTAATTACGGTGAATTTGGTGATAAAATTGATGTTGCTGTCCATGGGAAAGATTTATTTGGAAAAACAGGAACATGGAACGTAGCATTTCCTCTTGCAAAAGTTGAAGGTGAGATTCGTAAATTCACTCCTAATATAAAAACATTAACGAAAGATAATCTGTATGCATTAACAGTAGACCAAGTGACGTTTTCTTCACTTTCAACGAGGATTGATTTGACCTTTGATTACCCAAAAGAAATGGAAATTAACGACAGTTGGCCAGCGTTTGATTATACTGTGACTGATGATAAAGGAAAAATCTACGAAGGAGGCAGCTTGCAAGTTGGTAGCACGGGACTTTACGGACACCATATTGTTTTAGCTCTTCCACCAATGGATAATCCTCCAAAATCCTTAACAATTGAACCTACGTATCTTAGTGGTTCAAATGATACATTAAAAAATGGAGGTGCTGAAGATTTAAAAATGACTGTTTTGCTACAATAATTGAAGGATTTTGCTATGTTTCTATGTCTATTGACTGCAAATAAGTGAAGTTATGTGAACACGAAAGTCCCCCAGTTAAACAATCTGGAGGATTTTTAATAGTCTTCTAAATACATTGAATCCCGATAATAAAGATTATGCAAACTAATGCAAAGTAAGTAAACACTTCCATATGTTTGTAATGGATTTTTGTACAAAGACAAGAAAATGCCCTCTATCAATTAATCAAAAATAGATGGGTGCTATAGACTTCATGAATTCTTTTTTTAACCGTTGTTCTTCTGATACAGTATTTTGTTACAACTAATTCAACTGATAAGACATTTCATATTTACAAAGTGAGGATCTTCATTTGACCAAAGATCCTCTTTATACTGAACATTAATTTATATATACTGTCTCTAGCTCCTTCAATAAACAGGTATTTATAAGGTTAAGCCGCCATCGACAACAACAATTGAGCCAGTCATATAACTAGCTTTTTCTGATGCTAAATAAGCGACCATTTCCGCAAGTTCTTCCGGAGCAGCATAACGGCCCATTCTCATATTTGGTATCTCTTCTGGGACATAACCAGATTTTTTAAACTGATCAGCAACACTAGCTGTTAAAGGTGTCTGTACACCCCCTGGGCAAAGTGCATTAATCCGTATTCCTTTTTTGGTATATTCTAATGCAGCACCCTTTGTTAAACCTATAACCGCATGCTTACTTGCAGAGTATACAGCTACGCTATGTTCTGCACGAATTCCTGCAGTAGAAGCAGTATTTATAATGGAGCCGGATCCTTGCTCATCCATAACTTTCAATACATATTTCATTCCAAGGAATATCCCCTTCACATTGACGGACATAATACGATCAAATTCTGATTCTTCAACCGTGGTGAAAGGAGCGAACTGTTGAATAATACCCGCATTGTTAAAAAATATATCAATACGTCCATACTCTTCAATAGCTGTATTTACATAGTTTTGTACATCCACACTCTTCGATACATCTGCTTGAATGAAAATTCCTTCTCCACCTTGTTGTTTAACCAGATTTAAAGTTTCTTCCCCTGTTTTTTTATTGAAATCAACCAAAACTACTTTCGCACCATTATTTGCCAATTTAATACTGCTAGCCCGTCCAATTCCACTTCCTGCTCCAGTAATAACAGCAACTTTATTTGTTAATTCCATGTTTCATTCCTCCTTATATTAATTGGCCATGTAAGCTACTAACGTAATTAATAGACATATCTTATGGGTACGGTCAAAGTTCATTTTAAATCCAAACATAATATGTCCCTTATGATTTGAAATGCGACATAATAAAAAAGAGAGTTAAATTGGTCATATCCCCGTCA
>NZ_NTRO01000087.1:0-25470 GCF_002560575.1 Bacillus sp. AFS023182
TTCTTGCATATGAGGTTGATAAGAACCAATTCCATTAATATGAGTACCGCGTTTTAAGTGTTTTCCATCAAACACAGGTGTAGTGGAAGTTGTACTACAAATTACAATATCAGCCATTGCGACAGCATCGTCAGCTGATTCTATAATTTCAATGGTTTCGTTCCAATTTGGATATAAGGAGAGTAAATGATTCTTAAACTCAATTGCTTTTTGTATTGTACGATTCACGAGAAGAATACGATTTAAAGATCGAACTTCCATAACAGCTTGTATTTGTCCGAGTGCTTGAGCGCCGCAGCCAATGACAACGCATACACGAGCATCTTGACGAGCGAAATGTTCGGTTGCAATACCGCTCATTGCTCCTGTACGAAGTGTTGTTAAATAGGAGGCCTCAATTGTTGCGACATGATTACCAGTATTTGTTTCTGTTAAAACAATTAAGCTTTGTAGTGCTTTTTTTCCTTTCTGTGTATTTTGAGGAAAGATACTAACAATTTTTGTAGATGCAAATTCGATTGGAGCTACGTAAGAGGGCATATAAAGGGAGTTCGCCTCTTCTTGAGAATGCTGTATATTCAGCCTTACTGGTGTTGTAATTTCATTGTTCATATAATACTGGAATGCCTTTTCTACATCTTGTAAGCAATCTTTCATTTTATAAATGTCTTTAACCATTTCTTCTGTAATATGAATCATTTAAACCATCCTCCTTTTTAATAGAAAAGGGGGAGTTGAGAATCCCCCCGACTGACTATGCTTGTATATCTTGATTTTGTATGTTCTCTGCGACCTGTTTCGTTGAAACGGCAGCGATGGCAATTAAAGAAATACAGCAAGTAAGCACAATATATAAAGCGACTGGAATCCAAGAATTGTTGTACACATTCATTAAATAAGCAGCAATCATCGGAGCTGTCCCGCCAGCAAGTGCAGCGCCTAATTGATAACCTAACGTAACCCCCGTATAGCGTACTTGAGTGGAGAAAATTTCAGAGAATAATGTACCTAATACAGCTGTTACAGGTGCCCATAAAACCCCTAAGCCAATAACAGTTGCGATAATGATAGAAAAAGTAGTTCCTTGGTTTAATAGTAGAAAATATGGAAAAGCATATAAGAGAATCGCAATGGTACCCCATATGTACATTTTCTTTCTTCCAATGGAATCTGAAAGTTTTCCCATAATTGGAATCATAATAGTAGTAATGAGCATAGCAATGGTAACAGCGTTTAAAACAGTTGTATTCGGTAATTTCAGCTGTGATGTACCATAGGAAACAATGAATGTTGAGAAAATATAGAAGGGAGCTGTTTCAGCTACCTTTGTTCCTGTGGCGATTAGTACGGATTTCCAGTGATCACGTAATGTGTCGGCAATAGGTAGTTTTGAAATATTTCCACTTTCTTTTGCCTTTTTGAAATCGGGTGTTTCATCTAATCCATTTCGAATCCATAACCCTATGAATACCAATATTGCACTTAAAATAAATGGAATTCGCCATCCCCACGTCACAAAATTATCACCAGAAATCATTGTCATAAAGGAGATTGCAGCAGTTCCGAGTAACATTCCAATTGTTACACCTGTTTGTGGAATGCTACCGAAAAGTCCCTTTTTATCCTTCGGTGCATATTCGACTGCTAATAGTAAAGCGCCGCCCCATTCACCGCCAATTCCTAATCCTTGAATAATTCTTAGTAATATTAAAAGAATAGGAGCTAGTATACCGATAGTTTCATATGAAGGAAGTAAGCCAATACATACTGTCGCCCCTCCCATAAGAGAGAGAGTTAACACAAGTGTCTTCTTTCTTCCAATTTTATCACCAATATGACTGAAAATAATGCCTCCAAGCGGGCGAATGAAAAAAGGAATACCAAACGAAAGATAGGAAAGCATGAGTGCGACAAGGGGATCCTCGTTTACAAAAAATAATTTGTTAAATACAAGTGCGGCGGCAGTTCCGTATAAGAAGAAATCAAACCATTCGATTGAACTACCAATTAAACTAGCTATGAGTGCTTTTTTCTGAATAGAGCTTTGTTGGTTCATTTGTTCACCTCTTTTGTAATTTTAATATTCTAATTATTAAAAATATTTTATATAAAATGTTTTTATATGTCAAAGTTTTAAGAGGAAGAGGAGTTGTTGTTATAAGTAGCAAATATTATAAAGTGATGTTTTTCATTAGAATGGAAAGGGCCAATGTAACAGTAGATATTTGTATTTACCTAATAATCAGAAGTATAAATAAGACAGAAACTAATAGGATGAGAGGAAGAGCGAAATGAAAGTCAGACACATTCGAGAGGGAGATTATGTAACGATTCATTCCGTCCTTAATGAGTGGTGGGGCGGAAGAAATATGGCTGATATGTTACCAAAACTTTTCTTTGTTCATTTTCGAGAAACAAGTTTTATTATTGAACAGGACGGAGAGACGCTAGGGTTTTTATGTGGATTTTTCTCACAAACATATACCGATGAAGCATATGTTCATTTTATTGGAGTAAATCCAAAGCATCGAAGAAAGGGCATAGCTTCTACACTATACTCATATTTTTTCGATGCAGCTCGCGCAAATAATCGTCATATCGCAAAAGCGGTAACTTCTCCAGTAAATAAAAAATCAATTCAATTTCATCAGGATATTGGATTTGAAATTGAAACAGGTGATGGAGAAGTGGATGGGGTATCTGTACATACAAATTATGATGGGAATGGAGGGAGTAGGGTATTGTTTGTGAAGAGGCTATAAAGTGAAACTTTAATCAGTGGAGGTCTTACTGTCCGCGAATAGCGGGATAAATAACGAAAAACTATGTAAAGGAGGAGTATTATGAAAACTTTCATTTACATGGTGAGACATGGCGAATCACCAAAAACAGAAGAAAATGAAAGAACAAGAGGCTTAACTGAAAAAGGGAAATTAGATACTTATCGAATAACTGATATATTACAAGGGGAGGGTATTGAGGTATTTGTTTCAAGCCCATACCATCGATCCGTCCTAACGATTCAGGGATTAGCTAAACACTTAGGGCAAGAAGTTTTCGTATTTGAAGACTTAAAAGAGAGAATTTTTTCTGCGGAAGATAAGCGAATGCCTGATAAGGAATTATTTTCTTTGTTAAAAAAGTCATTTTCTGATCCAAACTTCGCTTTAAAGGGAGGAGAGTCTAATGCAGCTTGTCAAAAACGAGCTATAAAAGTTTTAAAAGAATTATTAAAGACTTATCAAGGGCAAAAAATAGTATTAGGCACTCATGGAGCTGTTATGGCTTTAATGATGGGGTATTATGACAGTCAGTACGATTTAGATTTTTTACTACAAACATCAAAACCAGATATATATAGAATGGAATTCAATGGTGAGGAATTGGTGGGGGTTAAAAGGTTGTGGAAATAAAGTGAAACGTAAAGGTCTCCCCTTACCAAGGGGGGACTTTTTAGGATGAAGTTTATAAGTAATGTTGTCCTCAAAAAAGCACTTCACTGAACAAAAGTAACAACATTTGTTTACAGTGCATAAAAAAATATTATTAATTTTTCGTCATCCCCGTAACTTTTTAAGTAGGAAAATCGTTAAATTAAATGAATGCTAATTTTATAGATTATAAAAATGGATGGGGGAAAATTATGAAGGTCCTTATATTAGGAGGTACTCGTTTTTTAGGAAGAGCGTTAGTAGAAGAAGCATTGAAAAGAGGGCATGAAGTCACCTTATTTAATCGTGGTACGAATCAGGATGTATTTCCTGAAGTCGAGCAACTAATCGGTAATAGAGACAGTGATGTATCAGTCTTAGAAAATCGAAAATGGGATGTTGTAATGGACACATGTGGATTTGCTCCTCATCAAATTAAAAAAATCGCTGCTGTACTTGGAGACAACATCGAACATTATACTTTTGTATCAAGTATCTCTACTTATAAAGACTGGATTCCATTTCATATTAAGGAAGGCTATCATTTACAGTCTATTCCGCCTACTGAAAAGTTGAAAGCGGTTGAGAATGGGGAAATATCACCTTATGAGTATTATGGAGCATTGAAAGTTTTATGTGAGGAAGAAGCAGAAAAACATTGGCCTGGGCGAGTTTTGCATATAAGAGCAGGGCTTCTTGTTGGACCATTTGACTATTCAGATCGACTCCCGTACTGGGTTCAGCGTGTAGCACAAGGTGGAAAAGTAATGGTGCCGGGGCGTTCAGATCGTCCTGTTCAATTGATTGACGTAAAAGATGTAGCAACGTGGGCGTTCGATATGACAGAAAACAGAAAAGTAGGCAAGTTTAATGTAACAGGACCGAATGATGAATTGACGATTGAAGACCTATTAAATACTTGTAAAGCAGTAACAAACAGCGATGCTGAATTTGTATGGGTAGAAGAGCAATTTCTATTGGAAAGTCAAGTGCAGCCCTGGACGGAGATGCCTTTATGGATTCCTGAATCTTTCCCGTTAGAAGGAGAAACAGAACCGTGGAAAGGTGGCTTTTTCATTAGTATAGAAAAAGCTGTTAACGCTGGTCTTTCTTTTAGACCTATTGAAGAGACCATATATGATGTGTATCAATGGGAGAAATCGAGAGAAGATATAGAGCGAAAAGCAGGTATATTAAGAGGAAGAGAGCAGGAATTGCTAGAAGCTTGGTTTCAAAAAGGGAAATTGTGATGAGGGAATATGTATCAAACAGAGGAGAGTGAATTTAGGTAATCGTCATTCCTAAAATTAGGAGTTCCGAAAATTCGAAATCCTCGTGTAATGAAAATTAGATTTAAAAAATCCACTTTTGCCCCTTCCTAAAATTAGGCGGGGTTTTACATGTTTCGGGGAATATAATTTTGATTGGATATTAATTGTAAATGCTTTACGATTATAGTAAGGTCTCTCCTAAAGAGAGAGTCAACGATAATGTAAGAAAAAATATAAAGGGAGTGATTAGGGTGGAAAACTTATTTTCCATTGGGGAAGTAGCTAAAATAAAGGACATTACAATCAAAGCGTTAAGATATTATCATAAAATGGGAATTCTCATTCCGAAATATATTGATGAATCGACAGGTTATAGATATTATTCCATAGATCAATTTATTCATATAGACATTATAAAAAGCTGTAGAGAGTTACACACAAGTATAGTAGAACTTCAAGAGATTTTTAAGGACTGTGATACTGATACACTACTACAATTTTTACAATTAAAAAGAAATGAAGCAGAAGACAATATAAATAAAATGCAAGAAATTATCAAAACCATTGATAGCTTAAATATGAAGGTAAAGAATTCTAAGGATATATTACATGATGATGAAATATCCATTAAGTTCTTTGAAGAGCGTCACATAATTGTAGCACCATGTAAAGAAGTAGGAAGTTTAAAGGAGTTACTTTCTTATTCAGACTTAGAAAAAATCATTCATGATACAGAAGAGAAAATGTCAATGGAAAGAGGAATCATATATAAGGTTAATTCAGAGTGGACTGTAGAGCCAAGGTATGTTTTTAGTAGATTTCAAGGGAATTCCAATATAGAAGCTGGACAAAATATAAAAATATTACCAAAGGGAAAGTATTTAACATTCGCTTATAGCAAGGAAAATGAAGAGGAACGGAGAAATAAAATCATTAAATATGTAAAAGAAAATAATTTGAAAGTTAAAAGTTTTGTAGAAGTGGAGTTACTTAATGATGTCTTTAATACAGAATCTTATAGTTGTCAAATTCAAATCTTTATAGAAAATGATGAATTAGTTGACTATTAGGATAGTCGAGATGAATCGTATCATAAGTAAATTGGAAGGATTCTTATGAAAATTTTATACTTAGTTAGCAAGATTAACTCCATTTTAATCAAACTTTATTTAAAATGGAGTTTTTGCGTTGGTTAATAAAGAAGGGGATGGGACTTCATTTTAATCAAGTTTTAATTCAATATTATATAAAGAAAAGTAAAAAAATTCTAAATATATACTTGAATGAAGTATATATTTTTGTTAAATTTATCCTATGGATAGAACAAGTTTAATTAAAGGTCATTTAGAGATGTGTGTGTTATCTATTTTGTCAAAGGGAAAAAGCTATGGATATGAAATTATGAAGGAGTTAGAAAAACATAATTTAAAACTGAAAGGAGTAGGAAGCATTTATCCGATTTTGACTAAGCTTAAAGATCAAGAATGGGTTCATACTTACCGTGAAATGACAGAAAGTGGTAAAGTTAGGGTTTATTATGAAATCAATGAAAAGGGGAAAGTGTATCTTCAGAAAAAAATCAACGAGTGGTTGGAATTACAACAGGATATAAAATCCCTACTGCAAAGTGATTTGAAGGGAGAGCATTTGGAATGAACATAAATTTGACCAAGGAAGAAAAACAGTTTGTAAAAGAAGTTTTGGAAGAATTAAAACAATATCAAGTCAGTTCAAAGAACAGAAGAATCATTAGGCAGCAGCTTTTAGAGCATATACAAGAATGTCGTGAACACGGTCAAGATAGTCTAAAAGATTTAGGAGATACAACAACATTTGTTAAAGACTTTTTAGAAATGAACGGAATAGATCTTCATTCTGAAATCAAACAGATACGAAAATCCAAAAATAGAACAGGAATTGTATTTGTGATTGGATTCCTTACTTCAATTGTTACTTACCTCATCTCACAACTCATACTATCTATGTTTTTAACAGAATCATTTAACCCACTGCATACTAATAATGCGTTTGACTATAATGTTTTGTATCACATAGCAGATAATTCTTGGTGGAATTCCTTACTAATGATTACTAGCATTTCAATTTCCTTACTAATCTCTACGTTGGTAGTGTTTCGTATCCGAAAAATAAATGTTAGTAGGCGAAACTTTATATGAACCTACTAAAATTCATTATAATTTTAATTTGTTTAGTATTTAATGCAGGCACTTTATTCCTATCAGCCTCAAAAGTCTCCGCAGAACAAGATATGAAAGATACTATAGACAACTATGTAGCAGCTTTTTTAAAAGAACATCGAATTCCAGGTGCTTCGATCGCTATTATTCATGAAAATGATTTGTTTTATTCTAAAGCATGGGGGGTAACGGGAGAAACTGAGGAAACAGTGACGACTACAACTCCCTTTACTATAGGATCGATAAGTAAATCATTAACAGGTTTAGCCATAATGAAATTAATTGAAGAAGGTACCGTTAACCTAGAAGATCCAGTCAAAAAATATATTCCGTGGTTTACACTGAAAGATAAAGAAGCAGCTTCCAAAATAACAATTAAACATTTACTTACCCATTCAAGTGGGATTAGTACTTATTCGGGTTTAGCAATATCAGACAAAGAATCTGATGGGCTCAACGCTATAAAAGATAATGTGGAAAGTCTATCAAATGTTGCGCTTACCGCTCTACCTGGAGAAAAGCATCAATATAGTGATGCGAATTTCTTAATTCTTGGTGCTCTTATTGAAGAAGTTACCAATCAAACGTATTCTGACTACATGAAGCAGGAGATTTTTTTACCATTAGGTATGAAGAATGCAGCAGCTGATAATGATACTGCATATAAAAAAGGATATCTTGCTGGTTATCAATCATGGTTTGGGATTCCTAGAAAAAGTTCGGTAACATATGATAATGGGGGAGTACCGTATGGGTACATAACGGCAAGTGCAGAAGATATGGTTCAATACATCAAATTCCTTAGTGGACAAGAGAATGACAATTTTTTAACTGAAAATACTATGAATCTTTATGTATCACCTCATATTCAAACTGGTGAAAACCGTTTCTATAGCCTAGGACTAAGAATTACAAATCCAGATTCTGAGGAGAAAATGATATGGCATTCAGGCTCAACCCCTGATTCGCATGCTGAAATGTTTTTTATACCGAAAACAGGTTGGGGCGGCGTGATTCTCACCAATAAAAATCATATTCTGGAAGAAGAGGCGCTTTTCTATTTGAAGCAAGGTATTATAAATTTAATAAATGGAGATGAACCTGTTGATATTCCTTCAAATACTCCTATTGTTCAATTAATTACAATTGGGGTAATATGTTTACTTTTTCTAATGCTTGTTTATCTGTTCGTAAAGATGAGATCAAAAAAAGTTCGTAAAAGAAGCATATGGTACATTTACGGTATCATTTTCTTGGTGCTATCTATTGCGATAATCCCGGGATTAACCTATATTACGGATTCTCCATGGCATGCGATTTATGTGTTTTCTCCAGATTTAGCTTATTTATCAATTGGAGTAGTTATCTTGTTTGCTCTTAATGGATTGTTTTCTATCATGATTGCTTATAAACAAAATTTGCAAGTGAAGTATTTTAGCGGTTAAATATTAAATCATATAAAGGGGATACAGAATAATGGATCTTACATTCAAACTAGAAAAATCGTGTTTCAACTATCGAGTTGGTGCGATATGTAAACATAATAATAAAATATTAATGATTCAAAATGAAGGAGAAGACTTTTGGTATGTACCGGGCGGACGTGTACAAATGCTTGAGAGCAGCGAAGCGGCGGTGAAGAGGGAACTGAAAGAAGAGCTAGGAGTAGATGTTGATGTGAAAAGGATGTTATGGATGGTCGAAAATTTCTTTACATATGATGAACATCAATTTCATGAAATTAGCTTTTACTATGAAGTGAACTTACTTGAGTTGCCTGGAAAAGGAAAGGATTCTTTTATTTTTGAAGAAAGCGGAAGAAGATATATATTTCAATGGGTGCTAGTAGAACGAATAAGTGAATATAACTTGAAACCGGATTTTCTAAAGGATAAAGTGAATGAGTTGCCTATTCATATGGAACATCTTGTTAAGAATGAATAAAAAGAGATAGAAAGATGGAAATTGGGACTTTATTTATAATTTAAAGGAGATTATAGAAAATATACTAAGGAAAGTATAAGGTTCCAAAATATGTATTGTAAATGATATTCCTAAATATAGAGTTATAGTATGATAGAAGAGAAGTACAAAAGGAACATAGGGGGATTGCTATGATCACATTACAGCAGAAACTGGAGCAATACACACATATATATGCACAGTTAAAAGGGGAATTAAAGTGGAAAACGAGTGATTCTCGGACAGGAATGATGATTGCCGCTATGTATACAGGTAGCGATAAACCGTTTGATCTTGGACGTTTTTTAGAAATTAGTAGTTATATTAAGGATCAGGTAGGGATGTTTTCATACTTAAAGTCCTATCATCGTTTTGTGGTTGCGGCAACATTAGATATTCACTTTACGCATTACAAAAAAGCCTTTCAGCAGTTTCTAGACATATATGAACGTTTGGTCGCTGGCGGCTTTAGCCGGAGTATATTTACTTATCTCGCAGCAGCAGCGCTTTTACCAGAAGAAAGTGGGCAGCATGACACACGCATTCAGCGGTCGATGCAAGTATATAAACGCATGAAAGAGGATCATTTCTTTCTTACAAGTGCAAATGATTATCCGCTCGCTGTTTTGCTAGCGGGACAATCAGAGAAAGTAGAGACACTTATGGACCGGGTGGAACGTCTCTATCAGAAGCTGGCGGCAGCTGGCTTACGTAAAGGGAATGATCTTCAATTTTTAAGTCATATTCTTTCACTAAAAAAGGATGTCAGTGAAGATATGTTAGTCGCACAGTGCACAAACATATGGAATTTGCTAAAGCAAGAAAAGGTAAAAGTGAAACAGATGCATTATCCGGCTGCCGGACTACTAGCGTTGCTTGAGGATGGAGAGAAAGAGGTTCATTCTATTCGAGCATTCATTGAAAAATTGCAGGGAGACAAATTATTTCGCTGGCATACGGATGCAAATATTCTTATTGCAATCCAACTGTTCGTGAGTCAGAAAGGTGCGGAAAGTCAAGCTGCCAACACAGGTTTGCAAACAATGATAGAGGTCCTCATACAGGCGCAGCAGGCAGCTATGCTAGCAGCAATTACTGCTTCCTCTGCAGCAACCTCTGCTAGCAGTGGTTCATAACATGCAATGTGCGGCATGAACTTTTTCAAAAAGGGTTACATAGATTAATATTTAATTCAAAAGTCGCTTGTCTGCTGACTAGCGACTTCTTAGTCTATGTTAAATTAATGAGGTAAGCGTCAAATATTCCCCACCTACTATTTGTAAATAGCCAATTTTATGCCGCATTAACGGATAGTAACACTCCCACCTCAAAATTCAGCGGAAGCAAAGAAGTTAGGTGGGAGATGAACTGTCCGTAAAAGCCCGATTGGTGAGGGCTGATTAAAGTTTCTCTTTATTACAATCATCAGTTTTCGGTCGTTAGCACATTACAAAATGGAGGTTGTTAAAATGAGTGTAAACGTAGAACAAGTTAGATTGGCAAATGATGAGGAAACTTATAGGAAATTAAATATTCATCCTACAGAACCGCAGCCAAAAGAGGATGGCATGCGCACAGATGGAAGGGAGAGTTCTTTTGAGTGGTGGTATACTGATGCCGAATTTGAGGACGGAACAACTGTGGTGACTACCTTTTACACCAAAAACCACTTTGATGTTCTTGGACCAGCATGGCCTACAGTCCAAATTGATATTACATATCCTGATGGCACCAAAATCCTTATGTCTTCTCAAGAGGCTAAAGGCAGCAGGCTTAACGCTAAAAAAGATATTTGTGATGTCAATATCAACAAATCCTACCTCAAATATCAAGATGGACAATATGTCCTTCATTTTGAAGAAGGGTATATTAAATATCATGCTGTAATGACGTCAAAATTACCGATGTGGCGTCCAAACACCGGTCATTGGTTCTACGGAGACCGAGATGAGCACTTCTTTGCATGGTTTATTGCTCAACCATCCGCGACAATCGAAGCTACTTTGACTATTGGTGATAAAATGATTCAATTAAATGGGACTGGTTACCATGATCATAACTGGGGCAATATTGGCATGGAGAAATTGATGAATCATTGGTATTGGGGAAGAGCTAAAGTGGATGGTTTTGACATCATTGCTTGCGACATTATTGCTGAGAAGAATTATAACTACAAAAGGTTGCCTGTGTTTATGTTAGCCAAAGATGGAAAAATAATATCGGACGATCAATCTCTTACTAAAATTCAGAGAGAAGATATTATAGAACATCCTGAAACTAAAAAGTTTATGGATAACCATTTAATATACCTTCAACCTATTTCAAGTTTTGAGTCTTACACAGTAGAATTTATTAGAAATAGGGATATTGTTTCAATAAGTTTATTAGACAATTTGGATTCTACTCAGGCTTTGATAGCCAAAAAATCAGGAGCTAACCCAACCTATACTCGTATCTTAGGGGATGTTCAACTAACTCATGAATTGAATGGTGTGAAAAAAATTTATAAAGCTGAGGGTTTATGGGATCAAATGTTCTTCGGGAATAATAAATATGCTATCATCAACAATTAGCTAAGAGACAATTAATAGCTTCACTTTTCACTCATAATGTGTGAAAGATCAGATTGTTTACAAAACCTTGTTTTTCGAGCTTATCTGGATAGAGCGCTCTTTTTATTTCCTGTTTGTGAAGTTTCGGAATACGAGTTGAAAGCATATTGGTGTCTACTATTATGCCAGTCATACTATGGGGATAGTTTCCGAAGATGAAGTATTAAATTTCTGTGATGTTGTCGATGAATGGATAGTAATTGGTTTTCAAGTATAATTTGATAATAAATTCTCTACTTAGTTACGATACTTTAAACGCCCCGATAAAAGTGTCATATTGCTCGTGAAATACTAGAGAAAAGGAGAATCTAAGGAATTAAACTTTCTTTAGATTCTCTTTTTTTATTTTCTATGCTCAAGTTGATAAATTTGTTTTCTTTTAACAAATCAATATAAAAGGAGGTTGATTATGGGAACAACAGAGCATGCTAGTATTTTCACTTAATAAGCACGAAGCACATGCAATAAATAATCTTTTCGATTCAGTGGATTATAGTCTACTCGTTTTCGCGACGGGAATTTTGAGTCGATTTTACTATATCCACAAGATCTAGCGATAAAGACACCTTCACCTTCCGTAAAAGAATGTAGTATGCGCTTAAAATTCTCCGTTTGGGCCATCGGCAGAGTTCCTGTTAAACAAAAGGATTCGTTATGAAGTACAGGTTCTGTAAAAGCTGCATGTATAGCTGATAATTTATACATTGCTGTGCTAATTGAATGCGCTGGTACCGTTAATTCAAACTCATTTACTGGTTCATATACATTGGTCCCGGCTTGCTTTAAAGCATCCATTAAGACAAGTGGTGTTAGTTTTCTAAAATCACCAGCTGTCGTTACTGGACTTGCATAGCCGGTATGCGTTAATGTTACGACGATATCAGTGACTTCCCATCCATATAAGCCTTGTTTTAACGTTTGGAATACAGTGTCTTCAATGGCTTTATGAAATGCTAAAGGCAATGAGCCAAGCTCGACTTCTAAGTTATAAGTGATACCAGAACCTGGTGCACCACGTTTAATGTGAAAGCCAATCGTTGCATAGAATGGGTTATTGTTTTCACCCATGATTTCTACAGCATTTCCGGCTCCAATTGGTTTTTCTATACATACAATTCTTGTATTTGAAAAAGAAACCTCTAAATTATATTTTTCCTGTAAAGTTGTTTCAATCACTTCTTTTTGAACTTCACCAAACAGCCGAATATAGATTTGATTGTGAATGTCATCTTTCATTACTTTTATAAGAGGATCTTCTTCGGATAGTTCTACGAGTGCTTGATATAGGGTATGTTTTTTCCCTTTTGGCCGCGCTTCAATTGCAGCTTCCATTTGAGGTTCTGCAAAGTGAATGTCTTTCACTTTATCTGACCATTCACCTATTACATCACCGATTCTAATGTTGCAAAGCCCCCATACCTTACAAAATTCTCCTGTGCCAACAATAGGGGATTGAACAGCATTTCCATTATGAAATATATGAAGCTTTTTTATTTTTTCTTTGTGTGAAGTGGTGTTTACGTCACTTTGTTTTCGATTGATATTAATATATTTTCTTACTTGTAAACAGCCGGAGAATATCCGTACGTATGCAATTTTTTCTCCAGAAGATTCCCTTTCAATTTTAAAAACAACTCCTGATAAAATTTCATCTCGGTTATTGTTTGAAACATTCTGTGGAATCATTTTTGAAACACCTTCAAGTAATTCGGGGATACCCATACCCGTCATCGCTGAACCGAAAAAGATTGGATATACATTTGCATGCTGAATCTGATCCCAAAATTCATCTCGTAAAGTGTCTTCATGTAATACTTCGCCATTTACATAGGATTCAATTAACGATTCATTATGTGATGCTAGAAGTTCAATATACTCATCATATACAGCAGCATGTACTTCGTTTTGAATGATACACGCATCTTTTGTCCCCTCATTTTTCACTTTATATAGTGGGAGTACTTGATTAGTAAGCATATCCCGTATTTGTTGGATTACTTTAGTAGTTTGCGCACCACTCCGATCAATTTTATTGACGAATAGTATGGTCGGAATGCCTAGTTTCTGCAGAGTTTTCATTAAAATTTTGGTTTGTGCCTGAATACCTTCTACCGCAGATATTACTAAGATAGCTCCATCTAGAACGCCAAAAGATCGCTCTACTTCAGCAATAAAATCAGCATGACCTGGTGTATCAATTACATTTACTTTGAGATCATTTATAAAAAATGAAACGACAGCCGCTTTAATAGTAATTCCACGTTGTTTTTCTAACTCCATCGAATCTGTTAGTGTACTTCCTTTATCTACTTGACCCATTTCCTGAATTACATTGGTAGTATAAAGAATACGCTCAGTCAAACTCGTCTTTCCAGCGTCTACATGCGCTACAATTCCTATATTTATTGTTTTCATATGTTAAAATCCTCATTTCGTTTTTCATGTTCATGTCCTCATTTCTTTTAGTAATAAATTGCCGCATTACAATCACTCTCCAGTCTTGTATGATATTTCTATTATAAGGAATTTTTTGTAATTTGTAACATGATGAAGTATTAAATTTTGGGAGAAAACAGGTGGTAAGACACTTGACTCAAGGTTTAGAGAAAATCACTACCAAGTAAAAGCTAGATTGTTGAAGGATGATAATCAGTAGGAGATGAAGAGGTGCGATATGCGGTAGATTATTTAACAACTCTTTTGTTTGTGCTGGTGGCTATACTGTGGCTGCACTCCAAACGGAACGTCGCATAAAAGCAGTAGCGAAGTTAACAGAGTTCTTTGGTGAAAATCTGTAATAAGTAAGAAAGTTGCAGTCGTTTTCCAATTTTATTATAGGGAAACGGCTTTATATTGTTCATGGAGGTTATGGTAAAAGGGAAGAGGTTTTATTTTTTTATGTCAGCCAAAAATAAAAAAACAAAATAGTTGCTTAAAATTTTAATTGGGTATATTATTTGATATATCAATTATTGATGTATCAAATAATTATATGTTGCCTTTGCAAAGGAGGAGTAAATTGACCAATTCATGTTCAAAGGAAGCGATTATTTTATATAAAATACACTTTCTTAATAAAGAAGTAAGTTCGAAGTTTGAAGGTTGTACAGGTATGAGTCAATCTAGGCTGGAGCTTATACTTCAGTTATATGAGGTTGATGAAATTAGTCAAAAAGAACTTCAACAAGAAGTGAATATTGATCATGCTGCAATTACAAGGCATTTAAAACAGCTTGAAGCAAATGGAATGATTACAAGACGTAAAAATCCAGATGATAATAGGGTTACTTTAGTTTCTCTTACGAAAGATGGACGAAATAAAATTCATGCCTTTCAAGAAGAGAAAGAGCGTTTTGCAGCGACTACGCTAAAAGGGTTAAGTGAAGAAGAGCGCGATAACCTTTTAAATATGCTAAATCGCATTGAAGAAAACATACAAGAAGTCTAAATATAAAATGGAAAAAGGGAGATTACATCTATGAGTAACGTAACAAAAACAAATGATTTTACAGAAATTTTAACAGGACGTCGTTCGATTCGTAAGTACGATACAACTGTGAAAATTAGTAAAGAAGAAATGACAGAAATTTTAACAGAGGCAACGCTTGCTCCATCTTCAGTTAATATGCAGCCTTGGCGTTTTCTTGTGATTGATAGTGAAGAAGGGAAAGCAACACTTGCGCCGCTTGCGAAATTTAATCAACTTCAAGTAGAAACTTCATCAGCAATGATCGCTGTATTTGGTGATTTACAAAACTTTGATAATGCGGAAGAGATTTATGGTACAGCAGTAGAACGTGGGCTTATGCCAGCTGAAGTAAAAGAAGATCAAATGCAAAAGCTTTCTGCGTATTTCTCTACAGTTTCACCAGAAGTAATGAAAGATACAGTATTAATTGATGGTGGTCTTGTTTCAATGCAACTTATGTTGACTGCACGTGCATATGGATATGACACATGTCCAATTGGCGGTTTTGAAAAAGACAAAATTGCAGAAGCTTTCGGATTAGATAAAGACCGTTATGTACCAGTTATGCTAATTTCAATTGGGAAAGCAGCCGATAGTGGATATCAATCAGTTCGTCTGTCAATCGATAAAGTTGCCCAGTGGAAGTAATTTTGAAAAAATTCGTAGAAGATGAAAGGGGAAGCACTTTGATTATCATTCACGCAGTATTTCAAGTAGATTCAGCAAAACAACAAGCATTTGTAGAAGAAATTAGGCCGCTCATTCATGCTTCAAGAGAAGAAAGTGGTAACGTATCATATGATTTATATAAAGATACTGAAAAAGAAAGTGCATATACAATGGTAGAGGTTTGGCAAGATGCAGAAGCAGTCGCTAGCCATAATGCAAGTGGACACTTTACTTCTTTTGTTAAAAAGGCGAATCAGTTTTTAACTGCTCCGTTAGATATTCAGGTTTATGATGGACAACGAGTAAAATAAGAAACACCCCCTCGATTACTCTAAAATAGAGTTGTCGAGGAGGTGTTTTATTTTTTCTTCTTTTTTAACGTCTTTTGATAGGCGTAAAGTTTATTTACTTCTTCTTTAAATTGCCGGAAGAGTTCAGTATTTTCCTGGTCAGCATACCGTACAGCATTGTATGTCTCTATAATTATATCGAATTGAATAGAGGCACCTTCTTCTCTTTGAATTCGCTCCATCCATGCGTCAATCGTTTCACCACGATTTCTGTTTAAAGGTGGTTTTAATTTCTTTTCTAGTTTGAATATTTCTTTGCGAATGGCGTTCGTTGGTGGGCGCGTCATTCGGGTTGTTTTTTGCAATATACCTTCTTCTTGAATAACTGTACCAGAGTTATAAAAGGATATATTCCCAAGGTGAAAGGATTTTCTCTTTTTGTACAGCTTCCAAATTACAAATGCAGCAATGATTCCAATGATCGAAGCAGTAACGGATTGAGCAACAAAGGCATCGTATGGGTGATCGGATTCTGGAAGTTCTGGACTCGTTCCACCTAACTTTTCTATTGCTTCTGTAGCATCATTTGGATTTGTAATAGATAATAATGCTTCGATACCATAGCCAAAACCAAGTGCTACCCAGTAGAAAAGATACGAGAGTACGATACGTATATACGGAATAAATAAGAAGAATAGAAGACTGACTATTCCAATTGCTGTGATAGATACAAAACGAATTGTTTTTTGATCTTTATTATAACTAGTAATCCAAAGTGACAGTAGAATAAATAAAGCGAATAAGCCTAGTACCCATAGAGAAGGTAACTTCATTAAATGAAGAAAATAAGAAACAATGAACCATAAAAAGGCACCTAGCATTTTATGGTATGCTGTTATGTCATCCCGTGCATGTACGATGTAAAAGAAGAACGGGAGTAAGATAGAGCTAACGATAGAAAAGATAGAAAATACGTAACAAAGTATAACTTGTAGAATAAATAGTAAAATGAAAGCTCTTCGCTTATTGGTCTTCATTTTATGAATGGGAATCGTACAAAGAAAGCTAATGATTAAAAATAGGATGATGGGAATTGTTCTTTCTTGCTCCGTCAATAGAGAAAGAAGGAGTAGAAGAAGAAAATCATTAACGTAATGGAGCCATGTTTTCAAGTTGTTCCACCATCCCTTCATCCGTAATCAGATACGTTTGTTGTTTCATATTTGGTACATCTTCTTTTCGTATTCCTATAAAGAATAGGATGGAAGAACGTTCTTTTTTTCTATCTAAATAGTGAAGGAAGCCTTCACGTGAAAGCAATGTACTGTCCTCGGAAATACGGGCCAGCTCTTCTAACGCTTTTGCGTAGTGTAAGTGCCCCTCATTTAATGAAAGGTATAAAGGGCCATCTTCCGTAAAGATACTAACAAACAATTCAAAAGGAATCTGTTTCTCTGTTGCAAACTGACACAAATAAGAGGTGTAAGAAATTAAATCTTCAATGTTTTCTCTCCAGCCAATTCCACGATCTGCTCCTAAGTAAAGGGATAATGTCCAACTATAATTTTTTATTGCTTCATATTGTTTTGCTTGTAAAGATTGTATTTTAGCAGACGCTTTCCAATGAATACTTCGAAAAGATTCTCTCTCATATTTCTTTATCCCAATAATAGAAGATTCATCATGGAAATAAGAAAAATTTGTTTTATAAGTACCTATTGCTAATTGATGTATCTCTTGTAACCCTGCAACACGTTTTAAAGTAGGATAAACGATAATTTCAGTCTTCAATTTATCTACAGTAGGCAGATGAACTTGAATGATATGAAATGGATCACCTATAATACATTCAAATTGCTCAATTTTAAAAACCCCTCGCTTTGTAGCTATAAACGGTAATTCCCATCTCTGTTCTGACTTTGCAGGCTGTGAAAAGCGAAAAGAAAATAACGTTTTAGATATTTGCTCAACGCCAGTTGTCTGATTTGGTATTAAGGTTGGATTGATATGTAAAAAGCAAGTGCCATTCACTAAAGGAAGTTTAGCTTTGTTTTGTAAATGAATTGATAAACTGCCTGTTTCATCAGGAAATAAGCGTGTTGTTTGTTTTTTATCGATAATTTGAAAATGCTTATCTATGTATGCTGTATAACGATAAATAAAATAAGCAAATAAATAATAAAACAAAAATGGGACAACTAAATATGAATTTGTTACATAGAACGCTAAAAACAAAGCAACCGGAATTGTTAGTTTAATAATGTGGTGCTGGAAAAATAATGGAACGGTTACAATACGTGTATAATTCATGATTGCTCAATCTCCACAGGAACGTCTACTTCCGTTAAAATAATTTCAATTAACTTCTGTTTCGTCGTGCGCAGAGCACCTTCCATTGATAAAATAAGACGATGTTTCCATACGTAAGGAAGTAAGAATTGTATATCTTCAGGCGTACAGTATTCACGACCATGTAAATAGGCTAGTGCTTGTATCGCTCTAACTAAGGCAAGTGTTGCACGTGGACTCACACCGTTGGCGATATAATCATGATTTCGTGTAGCATTAGCAAGTTGAATGATATAGTGTTCTAACGATTCGGATACGTATATTTCTTTTACTTTTTGTTGCATTTGTAAAATATCTTCTAAAGTGATAACAGAACGAATGTTATCTAAAGGTCTGTCATTTCGAAAACGGCGCATCATTTTTAGTTCGTCTTCTGGGGAAGGATAGCCAATTGAAATGGTCATTAAAAAACGATCTAGCTGTGCATCAGGAAGCGGGAAAGTCCCTTGTGATTCAATTGGATTTTGCGTCGCAATGACAAAGAACGGTTTAGGAAGGGGCGTAGATTGCTTTTCGAGTGTGACTTGGCGCTCTTCCATTGCTTCTAATAAACTAGATTGTGTTCTAGGCATAGCTCGGTTTATTTCATCTGCTAGCAATATATTTGTCATGACTGGCCCGAACCTTAATTCAAATTCACTCGTTTTAGGATTAAAGTATTCAATTCCTGTTACGTCGCTCGGAAGCACATCAGGAGTGAACTGAACACGAGAAAAATCGCCACCAATACTTTTTGCAATTGTTTTCGCTAGTAATGTCTTTCCTGTTCCAGGTACATCTTCAAGTAATATATGACCATCCGCAAGTAATGAAACCAGGAGTAAATCAACCACGTTTTCTTTTCCGACAAAAACAGAACTTATATTTTCTTTTAATTTATTTATCATATGTATCACCCTTTCAAAAAGTAGACAAGTGTATTTGTTATATTTTAACAAATTTTTCTGAAAATTAATATAATAATATTTTTGTATAGAATAAATATAAAATTTTAAAAACCCCCTCGTTTTTAGTTGTATTTATTTGGAATACGATATACAATATCGATATACGATGTATCGTGTGTCGATATATCATGTGACGATGTATCGGAGGTAGGTATAATGAGTGTGAAAGCACAGAAATATGTTCCATTAACAGAGGCAACGTATTATATTTTGTTGTCACTAGTAGAGCCTATGCATGGCTATGGGATTATGCAAATGGTGGAAGAAATGACGAATGGGGAAGTAAAACTTGGACCTGGTACGTTATATGGAAACACGACAAAGCTTTTGAAAGAAAAACTAATTGTTGAAATAGCATCTACAGATAGAAAGAAATGTTACGTGTTAACCCCATTTGGTAGAGAAGTGTTAGAACTTGAATTTAAAAGGTTACAACGTTCTGTTCAAAATGGGGAAAATATTCTAGGGGAGTGAAGACAGTATGGAGATTAAGAAGACATTAAAATTTTTTGCGGCGTGGAATCTAGAAAAAGAAGAGGCGTATTTAAGAAAAATGCACCAAAAGGGCTGGGCATTCCAAAACTACAATTTTATGTATACATTTAAGAAAACGGAGCCGAAAGATGTTGTTTATAAAGCGGATTTCAAACTAGACAATCGAAACTCACAAATGAATCAAAAAGAATACATTGAAATCTATGAGATATCTGGCTGGAAGCATGTCACAAGCTTTACGAAATGGCACTATTTTTCTAAAGAAGTAACGGATGATAATGAATTACCTGATATTTATTCTGAGAAAGAAACAAAGATTGAAAAACTTATGGATTTAATGAGATTTTTTGCACCTACCTTGGTCATTATGATACTAGGGGTGTATTTGAATTACTTAGGGCCTTCGGTCAATAGTCCTATTTGGATAAAACTTATTCTAGGGATTTGCGTGTGTATAGATGTATATGTATTAATAAGGTTATTTTGGAAGATACGAGAATTAAAAAAGGAAGTTTTGTAAAGGACGTAATTTGTTTCATTTCATTATATAAAGATAAGAAACTCAGTCAAGAATTGGCAGGATAAATAGACGAGTTAGTTGAGAAACAGGAAAAACAAGTGGAAGAGGCATATAGTCAATTTCAAGGGAAGGTAAAAAAGCATTATGAAGAGATGAGTGAACGGTTAAAAGCGAGTAATTGATAGATAATCCAAAAGGTAATGAGATTTTTAGGTTACCTTTTGGATCGTTAAGGACGAATCAAGTTTTCAAGTGTTAAAATGATTGGTTTTGCGCAGGTTTGATAAACTGTTCTGGGTTCTCCACAAGCCCACATACTGCACATTGGACACGATATGAAGGTCCTTGATATGCCATATGAAAAGCATTCATTGTTTCGTTTGTGTATTCTTCTTCAACTTGTCCTGTTTGTGGATTTAATTTTACTGGTTTTACTTGTTGCTCAAGAATATTAAAGCGAGTGCGGTTTGTTTTACAACTTGGGCAAAGCATTGGTTCCATATGTATACACCTCCATTTGTAGCATTTCTTTATATGGGAAAATTTATTCAAAAGCAGCTATGTTTCATGATTTCTGTCAAAAAGTTTCTCAATATGAATTGTTGAATATTATATTTAAAATTCAGAAAATATAAAATATAATAAATGTATGAACTGGTTATGTCCAAACCAATCTCCTGTTTTATGCCAATATGTTTGAGACCGAGAAATCGGTCTTCTTTTTTTTTGTTTATTATTATGAATACTGGAATGTAAACAAGGTTTTCTACATCCTTTGTCGAATTTTTAGAAGAGAATTTGAAAGGGAGATTACAATGAATTTAAAAATGAAATATGTCATTTTGTATGTAGAGCGATATGAAGAGTGTCTTCGATTTTATAAAGATATTTTAACCTTACCAATAAAGGGTGAACATGATACATACATTGAATTTGATACTGGAACGACGATTTTAGCGTTGAATAGTAGAGAGGATGTACGGGAGTTAACTGGGTTATCGATTCCGAATGGTGCATTAGAATCTTCTAATTTTGAACTTGGATTTGTTGTGGAGGATGTGAAAGAAACAATTTCGGAATTAAGAGAACAAGGTGTAAAAGTATTGGTGGAGCCAATCACGAAACCATGGGGACAAACGATTGCTTATGTGTCAGACCCAGGTGGTAATTATATTGAAATTTGCAGCTCATTAGAGTAGAGGGAGAAAAGGGAATGGGGTTTCCAATTTTAGAAACAGAACGTTTAAAATTACGAGAACTCACATTGTTAGACACTGAAACAATGTTTGATTACTTTGAAAAAGAATCTGTTATCCGTTATTTTGGAATGGAGTCTTTCCAAACTATGGAACAAGTGAAAAATATGATTCAGACATTTAGAAAAAGATATGAAGAAGGGAATGTCATTCGCTGGGGGATTGAATTAAAAGGAACGAATCAATTGATTGGCACATGCGGATTTCATTTAATCAATCCAAATCATAAAAGAGCTGAAATTGGCTATGAATTAGATGATACATATTGGGGAAAAGGCTATGCATCTGAGGCAATACAAGCAATTCTTACATATGGATTTGAAACACTGCAGCTAATAAGGATTGCAGCAGTTGTTTATACAGAAAATGAAGCTTCACATCGATTACTGAAAAGAGCTGGTTTTCAGGAAGAAGGATTACTTCGAAAATATATGATTCAAAGTGGTGTTGCTCATGATACTATAATCTATTCGTTACTAAAAGAAGAGTGGCGAGGATAGTATTTTGAAAAAATTAATAGAACTCATTTCAAAAAATATAAGTAATCGATTTATCTTAGGAATAGATGGTTTAAGTCGTTCGGGGAAAACAACATTGGTAAAGCAGCTAGAAGACGAATTGAAACAAAAAGGTATTCCGTTTCATATTTTTCATATCGATGATCATATTGTAGAGCGTAGTAAGCGCTATGATACTGGATATGAAGAGTGGTATGAGTATTATCAATTACAATGGGATGTTCAATGGTTGCAAGAGCAGTTATTTCAAAAAATAAAGATGGAAAATCAGCTAAACCTTCCGTTCTATAATCATCAAACGGATTCGTGTGAAATGAGAGAGGTAATCATGCCGAATCCTTGTGTGATCGTAATTGAAGGAGTCTTTCTTCAGCGGAAAGAGTGGCGAGAGTACTTTGATTATATAGTGTATTTAGATTGCCCGCGGGAACAAAGATTTCTTCGTGAACATGAAGAAACACAAAAGAATCTTCTAAAGTTTGAACATAGATATTGGAAAGCAGAGGATTTTTATTTGAAAGTGGAAAGGCCGCAGCAAAATGTTGATTTAATTTTAAAAGGATAGAGCTAATGCTTGTCAATGTAGGAATGAGAATTTTAGTACATTTTTAGCCTAATAATGCTAGTTCTTTCGTTTTAGAGGACAAGAATTTTCAAAGTCCTTAATTTAAAGAAGCTGATTTACATATGTCGAATTATTTATTGTTATGGCAAATTAGTTAAAGTGAGGTTATATTCCATGATTCGACTCATTATGGAAAGAGATGCAGAACCCTTTTTAAAATTGTGCAGAAAGATTGATGAAGAAACGGAATTCATGTTATTTGAGGAAGGGGAAAGAGCTACTACAATTGAACAGCAACAAAATATTATCAAAAAAATATCTCAATCTTCTAATTCAGCTATTTTTGTTGCTGAGATTGAAAATAAATTAGTAGGATATTTGATGGCAATTGGTAGTAAACCTAAAAGAATTAGACATAGTGTTTATATTGTTGCTGGTGTAACACGTGAAAATAGTGGAAAAGGAATTGGAACCCAATTATTTAAAGAACTTGAAAATTGGGCAAAAACGATTGGTGTAATTAGATTAGAATTGACAGTAAGGATAAATAATACATCAGCAATTTCTTTATATAAGAAATTAGGTTATGAGATTGAGGGAACAAAAAGAGCCGCTTGTATTATGGATGGAAACTTAGTTGATAGTTATTACATGTCTAAGATTTTGAAATACACGTAAGACGAAACTTTTCTTAACATTTATTTTTTGTTTTGAAGAACCTCTCACTTTTTATTGATGGTGATGAGATAAAGTTAAATAACCGACATCATTATTTACGAATCATAAAGTTGTTTCTGTAATGCTTAAAGAAAAGAATGTTCTATTTCACTGGACTACATGTTAGTAGAAAAACAAGAAACTGTGTTATTAAACTAACGATGCAGGTTAGTAAATGAAGAGACAAAGAAATTACTATGCTACTGTTTAAATACAAGCGTTCTCGTAAATTGAGAGTTTAAGGGGAAAACAGGATGTTAGAAAATCGTGTTAGATTGAATGGAGGATTTAATAACGACGTATTTTATATTAAAGAGAAAGAAAGGGTAGTTAGAATTTCTGAAAAGGATAAAACAAAGGAGATGATTTTACAAGAAATAGAGTGGATGAATTTTTTATATGAAAAAGGTGTACTTGTACCTAAGCCAGTAATTCCTTTAGGGTGTGAGGAAGAACGAGTTAAAACATATTTTGAATTTATTAAGGGTGATCAAATTGATGTTACAAACAAATCCCACTGGAATGAAAAGGTTTTTAAAAAACTCGGTAAAAATTTAGGAAGAATGCATGCACTATCCAAAGATTTTAAATTAAAAGCAATACAACGTCCAGAATGGAAAGTTGAAAATCCTGATGTCTTTAATCTTGGAAGAAAGTTAGATCCATGGATTAAAGAGAAATATGAAGAGTTGGTGCATAGTCTAACTTCATATATTATTACTCCTGATACTTTCGGACTTATTCATAATGACTACCATCAAGGAAACTTAATTATTGATGAGGAAGGTCGTATAACTACAATTGATTTTGATGAATGCTCATTTAATTGGTATGCTCAAGATATTGCAGTAGCTTTCTATCATGCTTATTGGCAACATAGCTCCTTCAATGGCAATACACATTCTTTTTGTGATATATTTATGAGTAATTTTTTTGCAGGATATAAAACAGAAAATACGCTTCATAAGGATATAATGATTCAAATTCCTATTTTCTTAAAAATAAGAGAGATTTATTTGTATCAATTATTCATAAAAAAATGGGATATGAATAATTTAGAAGAATGGCAAGCATACACCTTACATAGCTTAAAAGATAAAATCAAGAATCAAGTACCATATGCAGGTATTAATGATTTTTCTATTTTTTTATAGGATGTCTCGACATGTACAGTACATTTTATTAATGCACTAACGAGTGCTTTTATTAAACGAGCAACCACTACACTAAATTAAAGAATATTTCAATATTTGATTAATTAATAAAAAGGAAGTATTAGGGAGGAGCTGGAAATATATAATATCCAAGTAAAGTGTACGATACTTTTCGAATGCGTTCTTGGAATTGCAGCCATTACGAATACTAGATTGATGGATACGTTAGAAAAATTTCAAATTGAATGAGGAGAGATCGGGTAATCAGTAATAGGGAAATTTATATTATGGTATTATAAAAATTTCGGAGGGGAAAATGATGAAAGGAAAGAAAAAGGAGATACAAACAAACGACAAGGTGATTCGTTATACACATATAGAAATGGGTTCCAAAACGATTTGCTTTATGTTTTCAGGTTCAGGTTACAATTACGATAAACCCTTGTTCTATTATTCGACGATGTTAATGCTCCAAAATAAAATCGATATTGTCCATATTCATTACTCTTATGATGAGCAAACAATGAAAAAAACGATTGAAGAAATAACAAAAATAATGATGGATGATATTAACCCTGTGATTTTTGATGTTTTAAAAAATGGGCAATACAACAATTCGATTTTTTTAGGAAAATCACTTGGAACAATTCCAATTGCGAATGACTTAATGAAGAGAGATGAATTCTTAAAGTCAAAAATGATTTTATTCACTCCTTTAATAAATTTTGATTCGGTTTTTGACTCAATCTTGAATAGTCAACATGAAGGGCTTTTAGTGATCGGGGATAAAGACCATTATTACAATGCGAATCAAATTGACCAATTAAGTAAATCAAATGTAACGATTGATGTTATCCAAAATGTAAACCATTCCTTAAATGTTGGAGAATTTGAAACAACAAATTCAATTTTAGCTTTATCAAGGGTAATGGAAAAACTCCAAGAAACTGTTAGGACAAATTCGTGACAAAATGATATTCATGTGGGTGTTAATTTAAGTGCTAAAATAAGTTTAAAAAGAGGTGCTAATTGGTCATATCCCCGTCA
>NZ_NTRO01000088.1:0-8704 GCF_002560575.1 Bacillus sp. AFS023182
AAATGTGGGCGGGACCCCATATAGAGGAAGAGTGAAGAAATACACGGATAAACATCCTGGCATGAACCATGCAATTGAATTAGGAAAACATACCAAGAAAACGGTAAAGGAAATATGTCAGATTACAGGAGTGAGTCAGGCCGCTCTGTATCGTAGATTAAAAGAACTTGAATAAAGTTCTTTTTTTATTTGTAATTAAATCCCAGAGTGGCCCCTCATACCCTGAATCGTTTCCGTACCCCTAGTAGGTGTTGTAAAAGTTGGACGACCGCCTTATTAAACCGTTGATTCAGTCCCTCAGGACTGATGAGTACTTCTGTTGATGCTTCTAAACAGCTAGATAGCGATGTTTCCGTACCCCTTATAAGAATTGAACAGTTAAAAAAAGAAAAAAGCATACCTGATGGTATGCAACTTAGACAACAAAAGTATTTTATTGATAATTATATGAGTTGAAACTTTAGAGGCAATTCTTCTAATGACCTCATTAGATAGTTTTCTATCCACCTTATTTGCTCTCTTTCACCTTGTATCTGTATATTTGATAAACGGTGTAATAGTGTAGAAATTGCAATTTTTGCTTCTAAACGAGCGAGTGATGCACCAAGACAAAAGTGACTACCATGACCAAATGCAATATGACGATTGTTTTTTCTTGTAATATCAAATACATCCGCGTTTGGAAAAATATTTTCGTCACGATTAGAAGATGCTAATGATATAATAATTCTATCTTTTGATTGAATATCTTGTCCATGCATTGTAAATGGTTCTGCTGTCCAACGTAAAGTCGTTAATTCAACAGGGCTGTAAAACCGTAATGCCTCTTCAATTGCTAAATCGATTAAATCAGGACTTTGACGAAGTTTTTGTAACTGAACTGGGTGCTCCAGCAAGGCCAGTGTCATATTTGTAATTAAATTTACAGTTGTTTCATGTCCAGCAACGATAAGCAGCGTAATTGTCGAATATAACTCTGATGTATTTAATTTCGTTCCTTCACTTTCCGCCTTTATTAGTGCACTGATTAAATCGTCAGCAGGTTTTTCTTTTTTTTTATTAACTAAATGCTGTATATATTCAGCAAATTCTCCTAATTTTTGATTGTTTTTCTGCATGTCTTCCAATGTATTTGGGGTACTAATAATTGCCTGTGACCAAGCTCTAAATTTATGTTGATCTTCAAGAGGAACACCCAACATTTCACTAATCACCATAATAGGTAAAGGGAAAGCATAATCACTTACAATATTTATAGAATTATTATGTTCTACTTTACTTAATAAAGTACCAGCAATATATTGAATTTGGTCTTCGAGTTGTAAAATCATCTTAGGGGTAAATGCTTTTTGAGCAAGGGATCGTAAGCGGTTATGATCAGGGGGATCTGAGTTCAGCATATGATTTCTTAAAAGTTCCCTATTTTCTAATGAAATAGGTGCGTCTATTTCTTCTTTATCACTGAATACGTTTTCAATATTTTTCATCAATTTAGTATCTTTCAATAAAGAGATTGCGTCCTCATATCTCGTAATCAACCAACTTTGACTCTGTCCGCCTGAGGATAAAGGATAAACAGGATGAAATTCGCGCAATTCTTTATATATATCATATGCTTCCTGTTTAAATATAGGAGAAGATAACTGTGATTCTGATAATAGTTTGAGATTCAGCTCGTTTTTTGAAGCCATCCATATAACCTCCAATATTATAGATTTTTAGGTAGCTACAGTACCTAATTTGCATTATAACGTATACAACTTTAATAAAGGTGAGAATATTTTGATAAAATATTACTTTACTTGGTGAAATAAATGATTTAATCCTTAGATATATGCCTACTTTGGGTACGGAAACAATTCAAGGTATGAAGGGTCACTCTGAGATTTAATTACAAATATAAAAATTTAAATAAGTTTATGTTTTTACAATTAGATTTGGGTTTCTTTTCCCATCCCCCGAAAAAGGGGAATAATACAGAAAATACCAATTAATAAACAATCAACATAACAAAAAGGTAGAAGATTTATATTGTGACAAATTATTTTTGAGACAGTATTTAGTTACATCTAAATTCAATACAATCTAGTTTAGAATTTAAAAAGAAAAAATGTAACAAAAACGAACGAACGTTTATGTTACAAATCGAACAACTAAGGCTGAATCTCAAATTCGTCCACAACTGATATGGAATATTTTGTATTAATACCTCTTTTCGGGGGATGGGCAAAAACATCCAAATCTTGTTCTGATAGATTGTGTTTTATTCTAGGATAGATAGTATCTTGAATACTTGGCATAATGAACTCCTTATAAATAATTTTATAATTCCAAATCATTTATATAATAAAACAAGAACCTACCTTATTTCCTGATAGGTTCCTTCCTTAATTGGAAAAATTTTCAGATGTGGCGTGTTATTCTTTGAATCGTTGCCGTACCCCATCGCTATCAAGCTAAGAAAATACCACTCCCCCCCCTAACGAAAATTCTATTCATTATTGACTACTGATAATGAGACGTTATGTTAACCGATCACGTATAGAATATACATGGTTCCTTGTTCAATGGTCAGGTTGAACAAAGAACTTTAATTTAGATAATGCTTCTTATTCCTCCATAAAGAATGCTTTTCGCTCTGTAGTAATCCAATTCTCCAAATTGTCTTGGCTACGTTTAACAAGTCGATTCACTAGCACGTCATGCCACACATAATCCTCTAATAAATAAATATGAACAGGGTCATCTGTATAAAAAGCAACACTACGCTCATCAATTGATGGTCCATAAATCATCTCTTTAGAATCTATGGACAGAATAAACCAATGTTCTGTAGATCGGGTTTCTGTATAAGGTGTTATACGATGGATTTCTAAATTTTTAATGGGATGTTCAACATGTAGCGTAATACCTTGTACCGTGACTTTATTAGCGGCTTCAACTAGTTCTTCTTTTAACATCTCATACATATCATTCCACATCGATATGACAATACGCTTTTCGGCTTTTTTTAGTAATGTCTGACAATAACTAATTATCGTCTTATAGTCCTTTAAAGTAATCACTCGATTGTCTGCTTTTTCCTCGGAGGTTTCTAGACTTTTTAATGATTCACTTATTACTTCATAAGTGGATTTCCACTCTGATTGAGCCTTTTGCAAAAAGATTTCAACAGGTAAAGGTGAATATCGAGTGGTATCATCTATTTCTTCCTTCATGACAATTCCTTTTTCAACAAGATTACTTAATACATCATAAATTCGTGCTCTTGGAATACCTGAGTCCTTACTCACTTGATAGGCTGTAACAGGACCTTGTTTAACAAGAGATACATAAGATTTAGCTTCATATTCATTAAAACCTAATTTTTTGAGCTGTTGCACTATATAGTTCAATTTTTCGTCCTCCAATTGTTCTTTTCTTATATTTCCAACGTTACAGTAACCATTTACATTTAGCAAATTATTAGTTACTATTTGAGTAGTGACTACAGAAAGGTTGATTATATATGGATTTCCAATTAGACCCATCAATATTAATTATTTTAATCGTTTTTGGTTTTTTAGCTTCATTTATTGATTCAGTAGTAGGGGGCGGTGGACTGATTGCTTTACCTGCTTTATTATTTACAGGACTGAATCCAGCAGGGGCAGTAGCTACCAATAAATTAGCATCGACAATGGGGTGTGTAACTAGTAATATTGTGTTTTATCGTTCTGGTAATCTTGATTTGAAATCAGCGTTTAAATTATTTCCACTCACTTTCATAGGTTCCATAGTAGGTGCCTGGGTTGTCCATTTAATGAACCCAGAGATACTGAAACCTTTGATGTTACTAATGCTTGGTGCTGTTGCTATTTATACGATATTTAAAAAGGATTGGGGTAGTATTTCCACCCATAAGAAATTGTCCGTTCGGCACTTTATTATTTTTACTTTTTTTGTTTTTATTATTGGTTTTTATGATGGATTTCTAGGTCCTGGCACGGGTTCATTTTTAATGTTTACCTTTTTATTAATTGGGTATGATTTTTTAAAGGCAGCAGGTAATGCGAAGTTTCTTAATTTGGGAAGCAATATTGGTGCATTGTTGATGTTTATGTGTTTAGGACAAGTAAACTACACGTATGGTTTCATAATGGGAATAGCACAAATTGCTGGTGGGATCATTGGCTCCAAATTTGCTATAAAAAAAGGAAGTGGGTATGTTCGTACCCTTTTCATTACAGTAACTTGTTTATTATTAGCAAAAAATATTTATGATTATATTCAATAATTTCTAAAATTAACTTCCTATATCGAATATTATGTAAAAGAAAAGTCTCTTCAGTAAATGGACTTTTTGAGATTTCTAGATATAGCGACTGCTGATAAGTGGGGTTATGTTAACTAGTTTTGTATAGAGTATATATTTTAGTGAACTGAGAAATCATTAAAGAACAAGGAAATCTACAAATCCCCCTGTTCTTTGATGATTTTATTTATCTTTAAAACCTTTAACATTCCATTTCTGGGATATAGCAGATAACATAAGCCATGGTTCAATCATTAAGTTAATTAGGATATGAGCAACAATTGAGGCTAATATATGTCGTTCTGAAATAATGTATACAAAGGCAAGTAGACCTCCAAGAATCGTAGTAGATAATATAATAGGTAAAGCAACCTTTAATTCCCCTCTAAGCAAAACCCAAGCGCCATGAGCTAAACCAAAAATTAAGGCGGAAACAATCATTTGGACTATCACGGAATAACCTTCATTGTTTATCCAGTCCATTAACACTTGTCTAAATAATATTTCTTCTACGATACTTGATACGATGGCAGCCCAAATCCCGATTATCTTTAGCCAAGAAAATGTAAATAATCGTTCTCCTACAAAAGGCACTGCCTTACTCGTATAGAAAACATAACCAAACGAGATGAAAATAACTAATAGCCAAGCAATTGGATAGTCAAAAGCATTAGAGTTAATTCCTAACCTATGTTCAATAAATCTTTGTGGATTACCTATAAACCAGAAGATTATACAACTAGTCAAAGCTACAGACAAGGTACCTAATACTAGGCCTGTTAACTTCTCGTCTTTAGAAGAAACTTTATGATTTACACGTTTAATTATATTATTCCTAGTCAAGTTGTCATCTGTCATTATTTCACCTCCAAATAATTTCAAATATCTTTCAACCAATAGACAAATTAAAGATTAATCTCTAAGCCTATAATATACCATATATGTCATATTAAGTATTTTTTAAAAGTTAATTCTAGAATGTAGAGTTTTGCTTTTCCTTGTTTGTTTACAACGTTTTGAATGTGTACTTTTTTTATCATTTTTGATGATATTAAGGGAATTGGTTTTGGGTTAATGTTCTAGGGGATTTGAAAGTAAACTAATATCTAAAAATTTACTTTCATTTTTTCTTGGAAATATTTCAATTGAAAAACTGAAAATTAAAATATTTAAATGTATAATAAAGTAAAGAAGATATAGAAGAAATAAATAGAGAAGAGGGAATATCATATGACTAGTTTAAAAAATGTTCTTGAGCTTGATTTTGCATACCTTGAAACCTTTACTAGCCGAATAGAGAAATCATGGGGGTCTATATTTTGTAATGAAAGCAACCCATATTATTATGATGCAAATCATGCACATGTAAGTGTAGTAAGTTTAAATCCACAAATGATAGTAGATGAAGTAGTGCATTTCTATAAAACTAAAAATATAGTACCTAGATTTTATATATACAACTTAGATATGCAAGAAAAACTGATTTCTGAATTACAAATAAAGAATTTTGGATTTGAAGAATTAATAAGTCCAGTCCAATTATGGAACAAGAAATTAACTAAAAAAGATAAAAATGAAAAAGTTACTATTGAAAAGGTATCTGAGTTAAATTTTGAAGAAGCTTTAGATATTGAATGTAGTATAAAAGAGTTAGGGGGCGAAGTTAGAAAAAAAGCTTTTCAAGATGAATTCCACCATCCAGCATTCACTCATTATCTACTTAGATACAATGGAATAGCATGTTCCATCGCTTGTATTTTTGAACATGAAAAACAAGCCCGAATGGAAAGTGTAGCTACAATTGAAAAGTTTAGAGGTAAAGGGTTAATAGGTGAACTTATTCACTTTATTCAAAGCGAAATAATGAATAGAGGACTAGATAATCTTTGGGTGATTCCAATTAACGAAAAAGTAGAAAAAGTTTATGAAAAGTATGGATTTGAAACAGTAGAAAAAATTAAAACGGGACATGCGTTTTTAGAAGGAAAAAGTATTAAAGAAATTCACGAGGGATAGAAAAAATCAATTTATTTTGCTAAAAAAATATTTAGTTAACAAGTGTATTGAAAGTAAACTAATATTTAAAAGTTTACTTTCGTGTTTATAATAAATAAAAAGCACTTTTTAATTTTAAAAGTGCTTTAACTTGATGTTGATGTGAAGGGACCTCAAGTATGTAGAAATTTAAAAAAGTCCCTTTAGATATTATAAAAGGATTTTTTAGTAATCAAACTTCATTCCAATCCTATAGAAACCCCACAGAGAACACTAATGTTTTCTGTGGGGTTTGTTTATTTCAAAAGAGCTTGGGGGAAAACTCATTTTGATCAATTTTATTTTTCTAATACATCTGAGCGAATTAATTTTAACTCATCTGTTTTAATTGCACCTGTTGAAGTTGATGATGGTTTTACTTTTGTAGCTGTATCTCAAAAACGGCTGCCTTCCCTAAATAGATTGGAGCCTAATACATATCAAGTCGGAGAAAGCCACCTTAGGGTGTCTTTTCTTTTTTCAAAAGGACCACCTCAATTAGATTGTAACAACATAAAATAAAGCGTATCCGTGAAAACACATGTGTATCCCTATGTTTTTCCCTCTTAACGTAATTTACTACACTAGTAAATTACTCATAACGTAATGCGTCGATTGGATCTAATTTCGCAGCTTTGTTCGCTGGAATTAATCCGAAGATAATACCGAGCGTCATGGAGAAGAGCACGCCTCCAACAACTACTTGCCATGAAACAAGGGGTGGCCAGTTTGCGAATGACGAAACAATATGTGCGCCACCATAACCAAGGCCGATTCCAATTAATCCACCAAGAAGCGTCAACATAACAGCTTCAATTAAGAATTGTAACAAGATTTTACTACGTGTTGCTCCAAGCGCTTTACGTACCCCAATCTCACGTGTACGCTCCGTTACAGATACGAGCATAATGTTCATAACACCAATACCACCAACGACTAGCGAAATACCTGCGATACCACCGATAATCATTGTCATGGTATTTGTCATTTTGGAAATACCATCTTGAATTTCTTTTAAGTTCATTACTTCATATTTACCTGTAAATTCACTTGGCTTACGATTATTTAATACCTCAGCTGCCTTCTTACCAGCGACTTCTAAATGGTCAACATTTTTCGCCTGCACAGAAATATTTTCAATTTCATCTTTTCCATATAGAGTTGGCCATAGTGTTAATGGAATAAGAGCTTCAGAATCTCCTCCCATTCCCATAAACCCACCTTCTGCCTCATATACACCAATGATTTGCATCGGTTGGCCTTTCATTTCAATGATTGCTCCAACTGGATTTTCTTTTTCAAATATCTTCTTTTCTACACCCGTACTAATCATGATAACGTTATTTCCCTGTTCAACATCCGTGTCATTTAATGAGCGACCTTTTTTCACCTTCACTTTATTTACGGCAAAATATTCACTGTCTAACCCTTTAATGTTCACCATATCTTTTTTATCATTGACATCAAGTGTTTCCATATTCGAATTCGTCTTAATTACATGCGCAATCTCTGGAAGTTTTTTTATTTCAAAAATATCTTCTTCCGTCAATTTAGGTTGCCCCATTTCCCCCACAGCAAATTGATCGTTCATGTCAGGACTATAGTTAATCGAAATTACACTATTTCCAGAACCAACAAATTGTGATTTTAACGCGGCTTCTCCGCCTTGCCCAATCGCAACAACAGTAATAATGGAACCAACACCGATAATAATCCCGAGCATTGTAAGTGCTGAACGTAGTTTATGAGCTAGAATAGAAGAAAGGGCAATCTTTATACTATCTAGTAAACTCATACCGCACACCTTCTATCTTCTGTAATTTTCCCATCCCTTAACACAATTCGACGCGAAGAATACGCCGCAACTTCTTCCTCATGTGTAACCATAACAATCGTCGTACCTTCTGCGTTTAACTTCGTGAATATATCCATAACTTGTTCCCCTGATTTTGTATCAAGAGCACCAGTTGGCTCATCGGCCATAATAAACGTTGGATCATTCGCAATGGAACGAGCGATCGCCACACGTTGCTTTTGTCCACCTGAAAGTTCACTCGGTAAGTGATGCACACGATCTAATAATCCGACTTTTACAAGCGCTTCAAGAGCTCTTTGACGGCGCTCAACTTTCTTCACACCACCATAGATAAGTGGAAGCTCTACATTTTCTACTGCTGAAAGACGTGGCAATAAGTTAAAATGCTGGAATACAAAACCGATATATTCATTCCGAATAAGGGCAAGTCTTGCCTCGTCCGCTGTTAAGATATTCACGTTATTCAACATATATTCGCCTTCTGTTGGACGATCTAAACAACCGATAATATTCATGAGTGTTGATTTTCCAGAACCAGACGGTCCCATAATCGAAACAAA
>NZ_NTRO01000089.1:0-25997 GCF_002560575.1 Bacillus sp. AFS023182
CTTGACGGGGATATGACCAAAGGGACTCTCTTTTTCAATTATTTTATTATTTATGATTCACATATGTATCAAACCACAAGTGGATATATCCAGCTGTAATATGTTGCGCTTCCATTAAACGTTTTTCAGTCACCGGTGTTACTTCAGCACGCCATTTATCAGCAGCGTCTTGTGATACAGCGGCATCTAGAAACCACTTTTTCGTTTTGTCGTTAACAATTAATAGGAAATCTACATGTTTAGAAAGATAAACAGAAATGAAATATTGCATATTATTTTATAGAAATAATATGTTATCCTTTTGAATGGATTATATAAATGGAGGAAATATGATGAACAAGAAATCAAAATTTACCCAAATGATGCTCGGTATTAGTACTGTGGCCTTATCGTTTGGAAGTATTCAAACGCAAGTATCAGCGGAAGAAAAAACACCTTACAATGTGTTGCAAGTGAAACCAACTGGGATCGGAACTTCAAAAGATGAACTTGCACACTCTACAAAGGCACACGAAACATTGTCTTATGAAGAACGTTTAAAAATGAACGATTTTTCACAACGTCCAGCTCCGGCAGTGAAACAAGCGGCGGCAAAACAATCTCAGCAAAAGTATTCTTTAGCAGAGCTAAATAGAATGAGTAATGACGAATTCATTGATACATTAGGAAAAATTGGATGGAATCAAATTACAGATTTAGATCAATTCAATCAAGAAACAAAAGCGTTTTATCAAAATAAAGAGCGAATACAGCTTATTATTGATGAATTAGGTCGTCGTGGAAGCGCATTTACAAAAGATGATACAAAAGGGATTGAGACGTTTGCTGAAATATTACGTTCCGTATCTTATGTAGGTTTTAATAATAAAGAGGTAAGCTATTTAAATGAGCGAAGCTTCCACGATAAATGTTTACCTGCATTAAAAGCAATTGCAAAAAATCCGAATTTTAAATTTGGTACAGATAAACAGGATGCAGTGGTATCTGCATATGGTAAATTAATTAGAAACGCTTCTTGTGATGCTGAAATAGTTCAATATGCGGCGAATATATTAAAGCAATATAACGATAATATTTCCACATATATAAGTGACAAGAAGAAAGGGGACGCCTTGTATGAGCTTATACAAGGGATTGATGATGATATACAGTCTTACTTGTTTGATACACGTAAAAAAGCGGATGAAACAATATGGTATGGAAAAATTGATGGTTACATAAATGAAGTTGGTCGAATGGCTCTTTTGAACCAGGTAACAACAGAAAATACATGGTTAATTAATAATGGTATTTATTATACTGGTCGTTTAGGGAAATTTCATAGTAATCCAAATAAACCTTTAGAAGTACTTACACAAGCAATGCATATGTACCCACGCTTAAGTGAAGCTTATTTTAATGTGGCAGAGCAAATTTCAACAAACTATGGTGGAAAAGATTATTATGGAAATACAGTAGATTTTAAAAAAATACGTGAAGAAGGTCAGAAGCAATACTTACCAAAAACATATACATTCGATGATGGTGCTATTGTATTTAAAACAGGAGATAAAGTAACGGAAGAAAAGGTTAAGAGACTATATTGGGCTGCTAAAGAAGTAAAAGCGCAATATCATCGTGTAATTGGGAAGGATACAGCGTTAGAATCAGGAAAAGCTGATGATGTACTGACAGTAGTCATTTATAATAATCCAGATGAATATAAACGAAATAGCCAGCTATATGGATATTCAACAGATAATGGTGGAATTTACATTGAAGGAATCGGAACGTTTTTTACATTTGAGCGTACACCAGAGCAAAGTCGTTATAGTTTGGAAGAATTGTTCCGTCATGAATTTACACACTATTTACAGGGAAGATACGAAGTTCCAGGGTCATGGGGACAAGGGGCAATGTATCAAAATCAACGTTTGACTTGGTTTGAAGAAGGAAATGCCGAATTTTTTGCGGGATCTACTCGTACGAATAATGTTGTTCCGCGCAAAAGTATAATTAGTGGATTATCATCTGATCCTGCGAAGCGTTATACAGCAGAACGAACATTATTTTCGAAATATGGAGAAGGACCAGAGCAATGGGATTTTTATAATTATTCTTTTGCGCTGCAGTCTTACTTATATACTCATCAATTTGAAACTTTCGATAAGATTCAAGATTTCATTCGTGCAAATGATGTGAATGGCTATGATGCATATCGTGAAGCTTTAAGTAAGGATCCAAATTTAAATAAAGAATACCAAGACTATATGAAGCAATTGATTGATAATCGAGATACATATAATGTCCCACAAGTATCAGATGATTATTTAGCTGAACATGCACCAAAACCACTAGCTGATGTAAAGAAAGAAATTACAGGTGTAGCAAAGATAAAAGATGCAACGATTACAAAGCATAAGTCTCAATTTTTTGATACGTTCACATTAGAAGGAACATATACGGGCGGTGTAACAAAAGGAGAATCTGAGGATTGGAAAGCGATGAGCAAGCAAATCAATCAATCTTTAGAAAAGTTAGCGCAAAAAGAATGGAGCGGCTACAAAACAGTTACAGCATATTTTGTCAATTATCGTGTGAATGCGAACAATCAATTTGAATACGATGTTGTATTCCATGGTGTTGCAACGGGAGAAGAAGAAAAACAGGCTATTAAAGTAAACATGAATGGACCATACAATGAGATAGTAAATGAAAAAGTTGAGTTTCATAGCGATGGTACAGAAAGCACAGGCGGAAAAATTGTTTCTTATCTTTGGGATTTTGGGGATGGTACAACAAGTACAGAAGCAAATCCTACCCATGTATATGGGAAAGAGGGAACATATACTGCAAAGTTAACAGTGAAAGATAATAAAGGAAAAGTAGGCCGAGCACAAACAACGGTTACCGTAAAAAAAGATGAGCCAGCAGGTCATAACTATCAAGAGGCAAAGGTACTTAGTTTTAATAAGCTTTCAAAAGGAAATATGGATAGACCTAATATGGCGTATATGTACACATTCAATGTCACATCTCCAAAAAAAGTAGATATTTCCTTTATAGATGAACAGGGGATTGGGATACAATGGGATGTATATCACGAATCAGATCTAGGAAATCCTGTCATTACAGGCCAAGCGGATGGAAATAATATAAAAGGGGAATTTGAAGCGAAACCTGGAAAGTACTACGTAGTTGCATTTTTTGAAAAGGAAAACGGAAAGGGAACATATTCATTATTAGTAAAATAAATCTTGTAACTTTAATTTTTAAGAGGAGCCTATCACTATGGGCTCCTTCTGTTCTTTTTTGGAGGGCCTGTCTAGGAGTTTTTTCTCAAGATAAAACAAATGAAAATTGCGAATAAATAATCCTTGAAAGAGGTGAAGTATACATATAAAGAGCTTGCTAGTATAAAAACAGAGCTGAAGATAGCGAAGGATAGCTGGCAGGACCTTGAAAATTATGCAGATAAATTATATGAAGATGCTAAGATTATAAAAATAGACCCACCAATAGAAGGGAGTGTAAAAAAAGGACAGGATTGCACCTGAATACATGTAAATAATAAAAAACATACAACCTTGTATTTGTTGGCAAGGTTGTATGTTTTTTTATAGCGATGTACTTTCAATAGGGAGCATATCAAGTCAAGAAACAAGGGCATTCTTTATTTTTTAATTGATAATCCATATACAAGTGTTTCGCTAGGAGTCGTAATACTAAAACCTGTCGTTTTATAATCAAGTTTTAATGTATTTCCTATATAGTCTTTTGTAAAATCATCCATTTGAATAATAAGGCTTTCATCTTCATAAGCGATTTCATTTGGATTATACGCATCAAAAATTAAGTCAACATCAACAAATATACTACAAGAATTTGTCATTGTACCTCTAATCCGTATGATGTTTTTGTTATTTGTGTTTGATTTATGTAATACGGCTTTTGCCTCATCAGTTACGCGAATGTTCATAGAATCCCTACCTTTGTTTATAGTTCTTATTCTATTATTGCAAAAACATGAGAAATAGGGAAGTAAAGGGTTTCAATGAATGATAAGCGTATAGGGATTACGACTTGAAAAGTAAGGATGAAACTATAAATGTTTGTGTTAAGCATAGATCGTCATCACTTATTTTCTCAACTTCTTGATACTTTATCTCATTCTTTTGGTAGAACTTTTTCCAGAAGTTCACCGCTGTTTTATTGTTCTTTAATTGCATTACATAATAGGTTCCTTTGTGCTGATTTAAAAGTTCTAAAATTGCTAACTCTGCTATCTTATTTCCACGATAGGCTTTTAATAAGAAAAGGTCGTTAATACAGTAGTCTGTCTCAGGTGCGGTAAACGGCGATTTTGTAAACAAGAGAAATCCGACATATTTTTCTTCATATGTAATGAAGTATGGAGAAAGCTCATCTCGGTTACAAATAAGTTCAAAAGCATCAAATTCAAAAAATCCATTCTCATTTGGATGAAGGGTTGGGGAGAATTCGGATAAATCATGTAAATATAGAGCGTAGAAATTTTTTAATATTTCTAGATGTTCTGTAGAAACGGTTTCTAATGTAACTTTCATTTCAATCCCACCTTTTGTAGAAATAACTCCTTTGTAATGTAGATGTTTTTGGAATTTTTCTTATTCATTTCGATGCTACAGTTGATAATATCTTCTGTTTAAGGGAATAAATGGGTTCTGGAATATAGAAGTTTACTTCAGATTTTTTTTGTAATTTGTATAAGGCGGATGCATCATGGATCCTATAAGGACATGTAGTCTTTCTGTTTCAAATTGAGAATTTACAAATATGTCGAATGTTGAATTCCTTACATGTAATACACTATTCGACATAATATGAATATATCCTTTGAATATGAAGGATTCATTCCAATAAAAAAAGGTCAGCAAACATTGTATGTTTGCTGACCTTTATAACTTAAAGTTCACATTTATCAAGAGGAATTACTTTTGTTTTCTTAGTAAATTTATATCCTAACCACATCGCAAGGAAGAGAGGTAAACCGATGTAAGAAACGAGTACACCATTCCAATCGATAGATTCTCCCATAAATGCACCGTAGTTTTGTCCAAGAATAACAATTACGCAAAGTGCAAATGCGAAGATTGGGCCAAATGGGAACCATTTTGCTTTATAAGGAAGGTCATTTAAATCTTTACCTTGCGCGATGTATGCTTTACGGAAACGATAATGACTGACCGCAATTCCAACCCATGCGATAAAGCCAGACATTCCAGAAGCATTCAATAGCCAAACATATACAACGCCATCGCCATATAAAGAGGCTAAGAAAGCTGCGCTTCCAACTAATGAAGTGGCAATCAAGGCGTTTACTGGTACACCACGGCTATCTAGTTTACCTAAAAATTTCGGTGCTTTTCCTTGACGTGCTAAGTCCCAAAGCATACGAGTACAAGCATACATACCAGAGTTACCAGCGGATAAAACTGCAGTTAAAATAACAGCGTTCATAACAGAAGCGGCAAATGCAATTCCTGCTTTTTCAAAAACAAGTGTAAAGGGACTTACTGTTACATCACTAGCTGCAAGACTATCAGTTGTATAAGGGATTAATAGACCAATAACAAGAATTGCTAAGATGTAGAATAATAGTATGCGCCAAAAGATGGAGCGAATTGCTTTTGGAATACTACGTTCTGGATCAGCTGTTTCACCAGCAGCTACACCTAATAATTCAGTTCCTTGGAATGAGAAACCAGCGGCCATAAATACACCGATGATTGCCATGATGCCACCATTAAATGGTGCATCTGCAACCGTGAAGTTTTTAAAACCTACCGCTTCACCACCCATGATGCCGAAAATCATCATAAATCCAACGATTAAAAAGATAATAACAGTTACTACTTTAATAAGAGCGAACCAATACTCGGCTTCACCAAATCCTCTAACGGATAAATAATTTATAAGAAACATAAGAACTAAACAAAGGCCACTCCAAATTAAAGAAGGGGTATTTGGAAACCAAAACTTCATAATTAATGTAACTGCTGCTAGTTCAGCTGCAATAGTAATTGCCCAGTTATACCAATAATTCCAGCCGAGTGCAAATCCAAGTGATGGATCGACAAATTTTGTTGCGTATGTGCTAAATGAGCCGGTGACAGGCATATACGCTGCCAATTCAGCTAAACTTGTCATTAAAAAGTAAACCATAATGCCGATTGCTGCGTATGCTAAGAGAGCTCCGCCAGGTCCTGCCGCATGAATGACACCGCCACTAGCAAGAAAGAGCCCGGTACCAATTGTACCGCCGAGAGAAATCATTGTAAGGTGGCGAGATTTTAATCCGCGCCTTAGTTCACCTTTTTCTTGTGTAGATTGTGTTTTAGAGGTAGCTTGATCCGCTATGCTATTCATGTTCAACACTCCTTTTCTTGTAAGATTAGGAAGGAACGGGGGAAGAAAAATACAAAAAACCGCCAAAGGAATTTGGCGGAACGTTTCACAAATAACCACCCCATCATACCCTTCCGTTAAGATAGCACCCCACGTTTACACGGTATTTTGTAAACGTGACAGTTCTGTTCCTATTCGGAGACAGCCCCAGCTCATACTTCCAGAGAAGAAATACAAACTTCGGCAGCATTTCCTTTTAAACGGAGTCATTAACATTCTCTGTGTCTTATCCGTTTTACTAATAAATGCCGCAACCTCTACCTCATCGGATTGATGAGGATTTATTCATTGCATTGATTTTTAATATATGGCAATTGTAATTAGTTTCTGAAAATATTGCAAGGAATTTTTGTAGGAATATATCAAAAACAATCGGTTATTGTATAGGAAACGTTTTCAAAACTCCGCCCGAACCAACTTACTGAATATGTAAAAAGATGAAGAAAAAATTGTTATACAAATGTTTCGCAAAAAGATATGAAAAATCCTCTAAATATTGAAAGAAAATTCAGAAAAATAAATTCGACATTATTTACGTAAAAGCAATGAGGCATGAATGCATGAAGCTTAGAAGCCAAAAAGGAAGTTATGCGAGATACGGTTAAAGCTGTAAGGAAAAGGATTTAAAGAACATAAAAGAAATGAAAAAGGTAAGCAAATTTATTCATTTGCTTATCTTTTTCATTTCATACCATATATCCATTTTGATTTTCTAACATATTCTCTTTTTGTTTTCATTTGGCATAGGGAAGGAAGAGGATCTGACCGCTTCTATCTAAGAGGAAAGGTTTTATGCCGTTTTTTTAAGTTGTATTTTTATTGTCTCTGTTTCAAGGTAAAACTCGTTTTGGATCAGCTGAATATCCAGCATTTTGTTTTGCAGATTCAGAATGGTTTCGAATTGAAATGAAAAGTGCAATGATAACGACAAGACCTACCGCAATATAGGAAAGAGTAATAATTGTTGAATCTACTTTAAATGACGTAAGCAGCGTCCGGATATTTGTGAAAATAATGAGTCCACCAACGAGTACACCAAGTAAATGTGAAGGAACAATTCGCACTAACCATGCAGCGATTGGAGCTGCGAGAATGCCGCCAAGCATAAGGGCAAATACCCAAAACCAGCTTACTTGTTCCCAGCCTAATGAAATGAAAAATCCAATAGTAGCAGCTAATGATACTGGAAATTCACTTGTATCTACAGAGCCAATGACTTTTCGTGCTTCATTTCCTCGTGCGAGAAGTACTGGTGTAGTGATAGGTCCCCAGCCACCTCCACCAGTTGAATCAACAAAACCAGCAAACAATCCGAGCGGAATAAGTTGCTTAGCAGACATACGTTTATTTGATCGGACAATTTGTTTTTGAATAATAAATCGTAATAAAATATAGATACCTAAAGTAAATAAAAAGAGTGAAATGTACGGTTTAATTAAATCACCTGGTAAATTGCTTAAAAAACAAGCACCGACAAAAGCGCCAATTGCACCTGGTAATGTGAGTCTGGAAACGGTATATTTATCAACATTTCCAAATCGGATGTGAGATACGCCAGAAGCCGCGGTTGTAACAACTTCCGCTAAATGAACGGATGCGGAAGCAACAGCAGGTGCAATTCCGAACATTAATAATAATGAAGAAGATGTTACCCCATATGCCATCCCAAGTGCTCCGTCAATCAGTTGAGCAAAAAAACCAATAATAGCAAAGACAATTAATTTCTGCATGTATAATCCCCCTGTAAAATAATAAATAAAAAGGCTCTTTTCCCTAATGAGAAAAGAGCCTTTGGTTTTTCCAATCAGCTTAATGTTAATTTTTTATTATTATAATGCATATTAATCTTATAAAGCAACTAGGTTTTAAAAAGTTTTTTAAATTGAACAAAATAACAGAATTATTATATAATTAAAAGATGTAAATAAGAGGAGGAAGAAATCATGTTAGCATTTGATCATCTTGTTCATATTGTTGGCTGTACACCAAAAGAAGCTGAAAAACAAATGAAGGAACGCGGTTTCCATACGGTGCAAGGCGGAGAACATACGAACTGGGGAACATGGAATAGTTTAAGTTATTTTGACTTATCTTATATTGAATTTTTAGCAGTGCAACATGAAGATAAAGCGAAGCAAGCGGACAATCCACTCGTTCAGGAAACTGTAGAGAAATTACAAGATAGAGAAGGAATGCTGCAAATTGCTCTTCGTACCAATCATATCGAAGCACTAGCTGTACAGCTCGCCGAAAAAGGTTTGCAAGTAAAAGGACCATTTGAAGGAAAGCGAATGAGAAATGACGGTCATCTTATAGAATGGAAAATGTTATTTGTGGAACAGGAAGAGGGCAGTCCGAAATTACCTTTCTTTATACAGTGGGAAGAATCTGATGAGAATAGAAGGTTAGATTTACAAAAAGTAGGTGTCATTGCCTCACATAGAAACGAGGTAAAAGAAATTCAGACAATATACTATGCAGTGAAAAACGTACGTGAAACAGTAGATAGATGGAAAGAGATACTTGAAGTACAAGTGACTTTACCAGAAAATCATAGGGATTGGAATGCACTTTGTCAGAGCATTTTACTTGGAAATGTAAATGTGCAGTTTTGTGAACCTATTGGTGAAGGATTTGTACAAGAACAGTTATTCAAACATGGGGAATATCCTTTTGCAGTTGAATTTCAAGGGACGAATAAGCAGAAGAACAGAACAGATGTGTTAGGTAGTTCATACATATATTAATCGGGAGAATCTATATGAAAGAAGTGTTAATGGAATTAGAAAAACAATTAAATTGGCCTCGCGCAGTAAAGTGTACTGCTATTTCAAAAGGTTTTTCGCAAGATCAAAAGTATAAAATTGAATTAGCCAATCATGAACGCTATTTTATAAAAGTGTGTGATATTTCAACTCGTGAACGTAGGCTTGAAGAATATGAATATATGAGCCGTTTTGAATTATTAGGGCTGCCAATGCCTAAATTACTTCATTTCGTAAATCTTATTCCATTCAATCAATGTGTACAAGTATTTGAATGGATTGAAGGAGAAGACGGGAAAGATATACTTGGTATATTGACTGAGAAAGAGCAATATTTAGCTGGAAAACGGGCGGGAGAAGTATTAAAAACAATTCATACAGTGAAGAAAAAGAAAGTAGAAGAATCTTGGGAAATGTTAAGGTGGAATAAATATGAGAGATACTTGCAAGCATTAGAAGAATATGAGACGGATTTTATTGACATAAAACCAGTGTTAAGCTTTGTGGAAAATCATAAAAATTTATTACATGCTCGTCCTATCGTATTTTTACATGATGATTTTCATCCAGCGAATCTCATGCTTCATCATAAAGAATTTCGTGCTGTTATCGACTTTGCAAGATTTGATTTTGGAGATCCTATTCATGATTTTTACAAGATGCCTTTGTTTACAGTCGATATCAGTATACCGTTTGCGGTTGGACAAGTTCATGGGTATTGTGATGGTGAGCCATCACTTCATTTTTGGAAACTATATGCATTGTATGCAGCAATGATTTTTCCAGCGGATATTGTGTGGACAAATCGAATCACACCTAATTTGCTAGAAGAAATGAAAATGAGGTTAAGACGGATTTTAGAAGAACATAATGGTTTTACATCCTATACCCCAAATTGGTATAAATCTTTTGATAAAAATATAATAAATATAGAATAATTGGAGGTACTCATATGGATAAAATAGCAGTTATTTCAGATATTCATGGTAATATTCCTGCGCTAGATGCAGTTCTTAAAGATATCAAATTAAGAGGGATAGAACGTATTATGTGCTTAGGTGATCTGGTAGGGAAAGGGCCACATTCTAGTGAAGCAATTGAGATTATTCGGAAAGAATGTGAACATGTTGTGATGGGAAACTGGGATGATTTTATAACAAAGCCTACTGAGTCTGAGACATTAGAGTGGCATCAAAAGCAATTATCAGAACAGCAGCGGAATTATTTAAGGGGATTGCCATTTTCAATTGAATTTATCATGAGTGGGAAACTAATTAGAATGTTCCATGCATCACCTAGAAGTCTATATGAAAGAGTTCAGCCCGGAGCTCCAATAGAACAACGTGTTAGTTTATTTGAAAATAGTAATCTTACAGAAAACATTGAAGGTGAAAGGAAACCGGATGTCGTTTGCTACGGAGATATACATCAAGCTTATGTGCAAAATTTTCGTGGGAAAACGTTGTGTAATGCAGGAAGTGTGGGTAACCCGCTTGAGATTACACAAGCCTCTTATTTGATTTTTGAAGGTGTATATGGCCAAAAAGAGGCAGCAAGTTTTTCAATTCAACTTGTGCGAGTTCCTTATGATATAGAGCTTGCAATCCGATTGGCTAGGGAAGAAGAAATGCCTGAGATTGATGCGTACATACAAGAATTGACAACAGCTAAGTATCGGGGATTAAAGTGAAATTAGACAAAATATATTCGATACATTAATATACAGTTCTGTATACATACTTAAAAACATTAATAGGGGGGATATTCTAAAATGATTATTTAGAATATTTTAAAAAGTCAGGATGGATGATAGGGAGAGTAATTATAGCTTCTAAATAGAAAGAATTAGAAATAGCAAAATCATTAGATGCAATGATTTTGCTCCTAATAGGCAGGGTTAAAATCATTAGGTTAGGTTGAAAGCTTATGTCAAGGTGATAGTTACTCTAATAAATGATGAAATATACTAAAAACTAACGAGGGAATAGGGATGAAAATACAATTAAAGGCGGATTTAATGTTACTATTGGTTACATTTTTTTGGGGGGCATCCATCTTACTTACAAAAGTTGGCCTTAATTACATGCAGGAATATAATTTAATCGCATTACGTTTTATTATTGCTTTTCTTTTGTCAGGTATAGTGTTTTATAAGCATTTAATCAAAATTGATTTTAGAACTATTAAATATGCTTGTCTATTAGCTGCTATCTTATTTATAGTTTATATTTTTGCGACTTTTGGTACAAAGTATACATCGGTTTCTAATGCTGGTTTTTTAATGAGTCTTACAGTGATATTTATTCCAGTATTATCATCTATCTTTTTAAAACAAAGGCCTGATAAAAAAGTTATGTTGGGAGTTGTTTTCACAATAGTAGGGATAGGGTTATTAACGTTAAATAGCCAATTAAAAATAGGTTATGGCGATATATTATGTATTTTATGTGCTCTATTTTATGCAGTCCATATCATCATTACTGGAACAATAACGAAGCAGGTTAATTCAATTAGCCTTGGAGTTTTACAACTGGGCTTTGTCGGTCTATTTAGTATTATTTTCTCAATGTTTATGGAAAATCCTAAACTTCCTAGTACTGTTGAATCATGGTTTTCAATTTTAGTATTAAGTATATTCTGTACAGGAATGGCTTTTATTGTTCAAATCATTGCACAGCAATATACGAGTCCTACACATACAGGTCTTATTTTTTCATTAGAACCTGTTTTTTCAGCAGGTTTTGCTTTCTTTTTCACAGGTGAAACTCTCACAGCTAAAGGTTATTTAGGTGCAACTCTTATATTATTAAGTGTAGTAATCGCTGAACTAGATTTTAAAAGTTTATTAAAAACAAATTCTAAAAAAGTATAGGATAGATGTTTTTTAGAATACGTTCAAGTTGAGAATATTCATTTATATCATTTTGATTATAGTAACAAAAAGGTGTTTTCGCGTCTAGAAAGCACCTTTTTAGTCTAAAGTATTTTTTTATGAAGCATCCATACTGAATACGTTGTTTTTTATTTTTGGCAAAACTTGATAGCGGCATGTAAACGAGAAATTCCATCCTCTATTTGATTGGTATTTACTTTTCCATATGATAAACGAACATATCCGTCTTTGGCACCAAAAATACTGCCAGGCATAAATGCTACTTGTTGTTTTAAACTTTGCATAATAAGCTGTTTTTCGTTAATAGGATCCTTTAATTTTCCCCATATGTAAATCCCACCACTTGGGGTTGAAAAAGAAATTTTATCTTGAAGATAGTAGTTTAAGGAATCGACAAGGGTATCTCTTTTTTGTACGAGCTGTCTTCGTAATTGTTCCATATGCGTATCAAAAGGAACGGTCTCAAAAAATTGTTGCATGAGCCACTGAGGGAAAATGCTAAGTCCTAATTCCATTTGATGCCGTGCATCTGCTAATCTTTCCACTACTGATTGCGGAGCAACAAGCCACCCAACGCGAAGGCCGGGCGCGATCATTTTTGATAGTGAATGGACATAAATGACGGTGCCATTTTCATCAATTGATTTTAATGTTGGACAAGGTTTTTTATTTTCTAACGTTAGTAAACTAGATGGATCATCTTCAACAATTGGGATACGTAAGTCTGCACATAAAGATAAAAGTTTTTTTCTCCGATTTGGATGAAGCATTGTTCCTGTTGGGTTCTGGAAATTTGGATTTAAAAAAATCATTTTAATCCGGTGCTTTCGATATAGCTCATGCACATCTTCCGGATTCACTCCATATTCATCAACAGGTAACGGGAAAATACGAATCCCGGCTGATTGAAAGAGAGGTAATGAATAACAATGAGATGGGCTTTCAAATGCTACCGCATCACCGGGATTTAATAAACATTGCACAATGAGATGAAGTGCTTGTTGGGCCCCAGATGTAATCATAATTGATTGTTCTGTTGCATCAATTTTTAGATAATCTCTCATATATTTCGCTGCTGCTTGTCTTAATGGTAGATAGCCTTGTGGATGATCATAGCTAAGTGATTGAGTTAAAGGCTGCTCACGTAATATACTTTGTAACTGTTCATGGGGAAACAAGTTACAACCAAGTTCTCCATTCGCGAAATCAATGATATTTTCATTTTGCTGGACTTGTTCTCGAATATGTCGAAGTAGGGGTAAATTAGGTAAAAAAGTACCACCTTCTACGAATCCTCTCCAGTTTGGTGTTAGTGTTGGAGAAACGCCCCACATATGTGTACTTACACGTGTACCTCTTCCAGTTGTGCTGTCCACAATTCCCATAGCACGCAGTTCATTATAAGCAGTTGTAACAGTACTTCGGTTTACATTTAGTTGGATTGCTAATTTTCGTTCCGAAGGGAGAAAGCTACCAGGAGGAAGCTCTCCATACATAATACGTCTTTCAATAAAATCAACAACTTGTTGATAAATTGGGATCTTGCTGTCGGTATCTAACTTCCACTCCATTTATAACGTCCCCTTATTCTTTATCTAGTTTCATTATAACAAATTGGCTGGGTGAAAAAACAGCCAATTGGACGGTGTGATATCCAGCCAATTTTACTATGCTAGGGTAGTGGAAGGGGAGATTCAAATGAAACGATGGCAAATGGAATGGCTCCTAATAGCTGTTGCTTTAGTATGGGGAGCAAATTATACAATTGGCAAATATGGAGTGGCTTATATGTCATCCATTCAATTTAATAGCTTACGATTTTTAATAGCATCTCCAGTATTATTATTAATTACATTTTTTATGGAAAGATCGTTACGTATTGAGAAGAAAGATTGGTTAAGGTTACTAGTCGTGGGGATAGTTGGTACTACACTTTATCAAACATTATTTATGTTATCTGTAAAATATACATCAGCAACAAATGCGTCACTATTAATTGCGATGTCACCTATATTTACAGGGATTTTAGCAGTGTTGCACAAACAAGAACGTTTTTCGATGAAAATTCAGATCGGTTCCTTATTATCATTTAGTGGGGCAGCGCTTGTTTTATTAACAGGGCATACGAATCAATCTACATATGAGTATGCTTGGCTTGGAAATCTAATTGGATTAGTTGCTGCGATTGCTTGGGGATGGTATCCAATTCTTGCACAACCACTTATTACAAAATATTCGGCAATGCGAGTAACATCTTGGTCTACATTAATTGGAATCGTACCGCTCGTTATATATTGTTTATTCAATATCAATACATTATCATGGCCAACAGATACATTAAGCTGGGGATCATTAGGTTATTCGATTGTATTTGCAACAGTCTTTGGACTAGCGATGTGGTACGTTGGTATTAGTAAAATTGGTTCAACAAAAGTAATGGTATATATGTATCTCGTGCCATTGTTTGCAGTGATTTTCGCTGCAGTAACAATTGGAGAAAGAATGAATATGATGCAATTGTTCGGCGGATTCGTTATATTTATCGGCTTGTACGTAGTGAAAAAAGGAACGGTAAAAAAGCCAGCTTTCGATTTGAAAAAAGCGAGTTAATGATAAAAACGTCCTCTTTCTGTAGAAATGGGACGTTTTTATTTTATGAATGATAAGGCTTGTTGCACAGCCCACTGCTGATGTTCGTGTATAAGTAAATTTTGTGCTTGATAAGGAGAAAGCCAATGTAAAATATGATCCTGTTCAGAAATAGTATTTTCTGTTTTTAACTTTTTACAAATGTAAAAATATCCATTGTTTAAATAGTATGTATTTTCATTTTCAGCATAAAAATATCGCTCAGCATTGCCAATATAGTGCTGAATTTCAATATCCCATCCTAGCTCTTCTACAAGTTCACGACGTAAACATAATTCTTTTGTTTCGCCTTGCTCCTTGCCACCCCCAGGTAAAAAATATCGAGTTCCTTTTTTGATAATTGCTATTTTCGTATAATGGCTATTGAAGATAACAGCATAGCAACTAGGACGTAATATATAGTTGTGGTTCTCCTTTGTATAACCAAAAGTAGGCTTTCGCTCCATATAGAAATCCCCCATTATATAATAAATATATATTGTAAAAAATATCCTAATTAAAAGGCGTTATAGTAAGTATAAATGGCATATATAGGAGAGAGCAACAGGTATGTACAATCGAAAGTGTTCACGTTGTAAAGAGGTTACCGGAACAGCGTATAGTGGCAAAAAAATTCAAGATCTAGTAGTAAAGCCCACCTTTTTGGAAATGAACCAATGGTAATGAGGTTCCAATCAAAATGTTTCATTCCTTTTGTACGTAAGCATACTTTAAAAGCTATATAAACAAAACAACGCCATTTTATAGATGGTGTTTTAGAGCAATTATTTATTGCAAAATGCAAATGATCATTTACATTTTGTTGTCAATCATTTACAATGGTGGTAGAAAATGAAGAAAGGGAAATTGTGATGCTTGAAAACAGAGTTAGAGAATTACGGGCACGATTTAGGTGGACTCAGCAAGATTTGGCTGATGCAGTTGGAGTGACAAGGCAGACAATCGGATTAATTGAAAAAGGTGATTATTCTCCATCTGTCACTATGGCGTTAAAAATAGCTGCTGCGTTTCAGGTTACTGTAGAAGATGTTTTTTATTTAAATGGAGAGGAATGATTATGATGAAACATATTTTAAAATCTCCGCTTCTAGGCGCGAGTTTATTTGTATTAATCATTGCATTTTTACTGTTTTCTCTTATGAACACACAGGTCGTTCTGGCTAGATGGTGTTTTGGGATTTTGGTAATGTTTACTTTTTTGTGGTTCATTCTTACAAAGTATTATAATCGAAAGAATTCTGATGATAGGATTAGACTATTGGGATTTACACCGTCCGAATTTCGTGAAATAGATGAAGGTCAACAATGGGTAACCTATAAGGCTTGCAGGAATGTGTATATTTACTATAGCTTTGCACTTCCAGTAACGGCGGGAATTTGCTTCCTCTTTTCTCATCATATTCTTGTTCCATTAATGTGTATTGGTGTACTGGGTGTAGGGCAATACATTGTCTATTGGTTAACTACCATTCGGGTTTTAAATCGTATTTAATCTGAACGAAAAAGGAGGGGGAACAGGTATGGTGGAGTGGGCTCAAAATGCAGGTGAATTATGGCAATATTTAGTTGTATTTTTATTAGCTTTTGCACCATGGATGGATGTGTCAATCGTTGTACCACTCGGTATCGCATGGGGATTACAACCATTTGCAGTAGGACTTATGGCGTTTGCAGGGAATCTTATCTTGGTTCTATTACTAGGCTTTTTCTTTAAGCAGTATGCAAAATGGCAAGCAGCAAGAAAGTTAAAAAAAGGTATAACAACACCTTCTAAAAAAGAAACCAGATCAAGACGAATATGGGAACGATATGGTATTCCAGGTTTGGCTCTGCTAGCTCCAATTCTCGTAGGAACTGATATTGCAGCCGTATTAGCTTTAACATTTGGATCTAATCGGACACACGTCATAAGTTGGATGACGATTAGTCTAGCTGTATGGACAGTCATTTTTGTAGTAGCTTCGATGTATGGATTTAGCTTGTTAAATATTATTTAGGATAATATAAAAATTTTATGTAATGTACATCTTTTCGCTTTCGTACAGAAGTGACTTTTACGGTGCTTTTTCCGCATAAAATATTCGTGTACATAGTCGTAATAATAATTGGAGAAATCCATGTTTAAAAAACGCCTCCTTATCGTAAATGTCTAATCGTCAATACATGCTATTCGTTGAGTAAAAAGTACGTTTGGACATTACGTAAAAGGGGGTGTTTTTGTGTTTAAACTATAATTATACAGATTTAAAGAATTATAATACTTTTATAAGTGTTGTTTCAACTTATCAACATCATTCGTAAACTCATTAATCTCATCTTTTAACTCTGTTCGATAAATCTCCATATTTTTGTTGTCCAGTAACTCATTTAAACGAGTTTTTATAAAATCAATACTTGTATTTTTTTCAATAAGTAACAATGCAAAGTTAACATAAATACAACATTCCTCTGTTTCAGTATATTCATCTGAGGATTCATGATCATGTAGTAATGCATAAAAAGTATCTCTTATTTCATATTTTGCCCCAATATGAAGGCTGTCATATGTATTAATAACTGCTTCCTTTATTTCACCGTATCTTAAATCCACTTTCTCTCCTCCAAATTTCGTTATTTTGTATATATATTAAGCTGAATGTTAGGATATCCTTTCCTAAATTCTAAAATAATATTACTACAACTTTGGCAAGTATCGAGTTCTGTATATAAATCTATTTTCCCAAAAATATTTGGATACTTAATTTGAGAAGCTATATCTTCTAGTATTTTTGCCTCTGTATCATAAAATCTAGCAGTATCCAGTTTAGAGGCATATGGCTCCTGATTTTTAAAAATACGTTCTGGCCTATGTATTTGTATTACTCTGCAAACATACCGCTAAATTCCGCTGATAATAACAAGAATAATACGATTTTTATATCATGGATAATGTAATTGGATTAAGAAGGGCTATATCATAGCATACTGCGTAAAGATAAAAAGAGAATACTTAACAGTTACTGTATATTCAAAAACAATATGCTAGTAAAATTAATGGGAATAGCGGAAATGGAAAAATAAAAGGTGACTTGTGGTGACCAAAATAAATGAGCGTAATTATATACGCTCATTTACATTGTTATATTCACTATAAACATTGGAATATCGTACTTGTGACGGATATTTATAAATGTTACGTTATGCTGGCGAGTCACTTTTCGAATCACTTTACAAACAACTTTTCCGCATATTTTTGATAAATCGAACTAGCCACTACTGTATCCAAGAAGGCAACCCCAACAGATTTAAATAAAGTAATTTCATCAGAGTTTGTCCGGCCTTGTTTATGCCCTAAAATAATATCCCCAAGTTCACTATATATATTTGAAAAGTTCCATTCATTTTTTTCGCTTGCAATCAAGAAATCTCCTGCTTCGTGCTGAACACCTTCTAATGTATCTACAATAATTTTATCACTGCGCTGTAATGTAGTGAAATCGAGTTCTTGCATATGAGGTTGATCCGCATGAGTGTACGTGAATTCACGTAAATGTGACACGTTCACTTTATGCAGTCACTTTAACGGTCACTAACTTACGATGACTTTAGCGAGTTCTTCAGCTACAGACTTTTGCATGTCAGGTATGACGTGACTATACGTATTAAGGGTTGTCTGTATATCCGTGTGTCCTAACCTATCCGCAATTAATTTTACGTTTACATTCCGTTGTATAAGAATTGTTGCATGAGTATGCCTCAGGTCATGGAATCGGATAGAAGGGAGACCAAGTTTGTCCGATAAATGATGAAACGTAATACGTAAATTACGTGGAAGAACTGGTTTACCTTCCTGGGTACATACGACCAAATCGAAATCTTGATATTTAGCCCCAGCAAGTAATCGCTCAAGCTCGATCCTGTGTTTACGCTCTTTCAACTCATCAATTAGGTTAGGCGGAACATGAATAGATCGAATACTTGAAGCGTTTTTAGCACCTATTTTAATCTTAGCAGTCCGAGTTACGGTTTGGCGTACGTAAATAATGCCGTTTTCGAAATCGATATCTTGCCAACGTAGTCCTAATATTTCGCCTTGACGCATGCCGGTTTGGAGAGCAATTGAAAAAGCGATAAAATGACGCGTTAAAGAATTAAGTTTTTTAGACTCTTGTAAAAAGAAATTTACTTCTTAGACTGTCCACACTTTAATCTCTTTTTTAGGTAACTTTGGAAGAGTAATTCCTATCGTTGGATTCTCTTTAATCAGTTTGAATGTTTTCGCTTTTTTCAATGAAGCACTTACAATACGAAACACTAAATGTACCGTGTAATTTGAATAACGCTTTTCTGATACGAGAGTATTTACGAAGTTTTGTAGTAATATGGGCGTCATTTGCTGTAATTCTAAATGCCCTAACCGCGGTTGTATTATATTCTTGTAATAACCGAAGTTCATTTCGTAAGTTGACTCTTGTATACTAAACTTTCTTTCTTCAAACCATTGGTTCATATAGGTTTCATATGTCATTTTTGATGTGCTAATAAATTCATTATTTAAAACTTCCGCTTTTAGTTTTATCATCTCTTCTTCCGCTTCACGTTTTGAAGAAAATCCCCTACGCCTAATTTGCCTTCGCTTACCAGTCAAAGAATCATTCGAAATGTTAAAAACGAAATCCCACTTACCAGTTTGCTTATTTTGTTTAATACTACCATTCATAATCTTATGACCTCCATTTGTAAGTCACAAGATGCAGTATTTATCGTTTATATGTAAATTTTACCGCTAAGGTCACTAAATGTATAGGGGTGGAAAAAGTAGAAAAACGTAAATTTATTATTTTTTTCTAAAAAAGTGCGCGAGGTTCCAAAGTGATGCGTCAAACGATTTGTAAGGAGTTCACAAGGCATTACACGGAGGTGGAAACAGGTGAGCGGAATGACTGAAAATAGCAACTTAGTATCAATCGAAGCCGAAACAGAATATTCAATTACGAGTGGAAAGCGAGAAACACGCATCTTTCTAAAAATGTATGTCGACGCAGTACATTCCGGTTTAATAGCGGACTTAGGTCCAGAAAGATGGACAACCCTTTGCGTCCTAGCGTCATTCATGGACGAAGATGGCGAATGTTACCCAACGCAAGACATGATTGCTAAACGACTCAATATAAGCCGTGAGAGCGCCAATAGACGCATCAAAAAGCTATGCGATTATCGATGGGATGGAAAGCCATTAGTCGTTAAGGAAAGACGTAGACACGAGCGTACGCAACAATGGGAGAATACGGTTTATACGATTCTACCGATTAGCCAGCTGGCGATATTCGGAAATGAGCCGGAAGCTATTAGTCCATGTGACGCGTAACCACATATGGCGACTTCCACACATGGTTGTAGTTCACACTAACAAGAACTAACTCTTAACAAGAACTAACTCTTAACAAGAACTATCTTTTAACAAGAAAAAGATTAAGAGACCAAACCTTGAAGTCTATTTCTAACGAAATATCCTTCCATCATTAGTATATTCGGCGGTAATTACTTATATAAAAGAACTCCGCTAATAGATGATTGGATACGATGAACGAAGTGAAATCGTCAGGTTTTAAAAGTAGTAACGATTTATATAAATAAAACGAATTAATACACGGAGGTGTTTACGATGAGAGACGTAACGAAACGATTACAACGCATCTTAACGGAACTAGAATCACTAGAGTCCGATATGCAACAAACGAATCAACGTAAGTCACAAACAGATTTAGCGCAGCAAGCTATCTTACACACTATCGAAATTGAGGCGTTTACTACAGCACGTGGCAATCACTTGTCGAAAGAACTGAAACGTATTCGTAAAGAACGACGTAAGGCAAAGGATGATCAAGCGGTATTACAGTCGGTTATGCACACGTTAAAAGGCGTTAAATAGAAAGTCGAGTGCAGTATCGGTAGTGTAACCGGAGTAATTGAACGTCAACAAGAACGACAGGTAACAAAAGGCTACTAACGTAAATTTTACGCTCAAATACGCAGACAAGAATCTAGGAACCTACGGATGTATATAACAAGGATTGTTAGCGGTAGGATTGGCGGTAAGTAACGAAGGTATAAGGTAGCGGTCAGAAAAAAAGACCTAAGAATATAGGTCAAAAGAAAAGGTGTAGCCATATATTAACATTTTTGTCGGTTGAAGACTATATGTATCGTATTGAGAAAATTCATAACGACATATGTCGAAAACGTAGAAAAAAGAACCCCTGTAGCGACAGAGATTCAAAAGGGATGGAGTAAATGTGTCTTTTGGGAAGACGTCTCGAGTAATGTCCGCTCGATAATTAAATGATAACACGAATTTTTCGAAATTATTAGCGGTAAATGTACCCAACAGAGGTAGGTAAAGGAGGCCGAATAAACAAACGAAATGCAATTAAACGATTTATTACTGAAAGAAATTTACATCGAGGCGCTAATCCGCCGTAACGTATTCAAAACAGAAGATGGACGGGATTTATGGCAGGCGTCTAACGAGGAATTACATGCACAATTATTTGACGAGGAGAGAACAGAATGAACAAGGTAATCTTAACGGAAAATGAGTTAATGATAGCGGCTAGTCGTTATGCAATAGAGCAAAAAGGTTTTCGATTATCGATGGACCATTACGTGCAAGTGAGCTTAAGAAAGGTAGATGGGGAATTTATCGCAATTATATCGAAGGGTGAACGAAAATGACCCGAATATCAACGAAAGATTTCCGCAACCTACCAATCGAAAAGTGGAACGTTACAACATTCCGTGAGTACTTAAAGCACGTACATGAGGAGCGTTATAAAATCCCTTACGTCACTCGTAGCTATGCGATGGAAGGTCGAATGCTCAAAGCGTTCATCGCCGAGCATAAACCGGAAGCAACAAAGCGATTCATTGACGTATGTTTTGCCGACTATAAGCCGATGCGGGAGTATCCCGGATTAAACTTTGCGTTTATGTATTCGTATATGCGATCTAGGTTGTTGCCGCAGATACTCGATGAGTTACGTAGGGAAGAAGCGAAGTTACAGAGACAAGCGGTACAACCGGAAGTTAGTACGGAAGAAATTATCGATTATTTATAAACGGAGGGAAAACGATGGCTAAGAGACTAACATTAGAACAAGTCGTAGCACTATTCGATTCTAAAGGCTACGATTTACTTGAAACGGAATATGTAAATGCGCGTACACCAATGCGTTGTAGATGTCGCAAGCATCCCGAGACTATTATCGAAGTTATGACAAATACTTTAAAGAGAGACTACGGTGGTTGTCGTAAGTGTAATCAAAAGCAGAATAATAGAACGATAGAGATTGTTCGTAAAGAATTTGCGGATAGAGGCTATACGTTACTAGGGACGACATATAAAAACAACCATACGAAAATGCGTTACACATGTCCGAATCATCCGAACGAGAAACCTTCGATTGCTTACATGCACTTTAAAAAAGGCTCAGGATGTCCGTCGTGTGGTCATGAAAAATCCTTAAGAGCGCTAGCGGAAGATAGAGAGGAATTTCCGAAACGTGAGTATATGAAAGATGAAAAGGAAGGCGCGCGTAGTAAAACATTCCACATCTTAGACGATCAGTGTTCCAGATGCCCGTTTAGCAACCTATCGAAGTTGAGCGACGTAGAAGTGAAATGCTATCAGCAGTGTCAATACGGATTAGAGCTTCGTAAATGTGGTGCTGTTCTAGCCGGTGAGGATGTCGATGCAGTAACGAAGTGTTACGAGGAGAAATTCGTTAAGGAGGCAACGGTATGATGCAATGCATTCTATCCGATCATTGTTCGCTATACAAAAGCGAATCATGTAACCGTCAGTGCACATCGTACATCGCACTACATGGCCATAACGGTAACGGAGGGCGTATGGCAGCGACCAACCTACCGAAAGAATACCGTCATTTAACGTTACTAAATTCACCTGTAAAGGATGCACAACCAAAAGTCTACAAATCTATCGAAGCGTATGTAACGACTTTCTCACGGCAATTTGAGGCGAGTGGTACAAAGGATGTAAAAGATAAAATCAAATCGATGTACTTGTTTTCCGAAGAGACTGGTACGGGGAAAACGACGACAGTAGCCGTAATTTTAAACGAATGGCTCATACGACATTACATCGGTAGTTTGCAGCGAAATAGGCAATCGTTGCAGATACCTGGATATTTTTTAGATGTGAACGAATGGCAAACGTTATTTAACGAATTTAATCGGTCAAACATACCGCGTGAAACCGCGGAGAAATCGGCGAAAGAATACTACCGACGCATGAGTAACGCAAAGACGGTACCTTTCGCGGTGCTGGACGATATTGGAGTACGTAGTGCAACCGAAGCTTTTCGAGGAGATTTACATGCGGTTATTAATCATCGAGTAACGAACGGATTACCTACGGTATACACTTCGAACATTCCTATCGACGAGTTGGAGAGCGTGTTTGATCGTAGGCTGTACGATAGAGTGCGAGATTTGTGCGTAGTGTTGCCGTTCGAGGGCGAATCGAAAAGGGGGATGCGGAGATGAGTAAAGGCACGCCATTTTGAATGTTTATTATAGCGTGCCAAGACTATTAAACTTCTAATAATTTGTTGATGTAGGATTGAGTATTAGAAAACCATCCTGGTGAAACCAAACCTTCTTGGATTGTATACTCTTGTAAATCTTTACTTTCAGACAAGTATATTTTCCAAATGTTTTGCTTTATTTTTGTTGATTTACCCCATAGTTGTTCCAGTGTTTGGACTGATGGTTCTAAAACAAAATAAAAGTCATCATTTCTTGTTTTTCCACCTTCTGATTCTTTGAATTTGTCTTTGAAAGTCAGAAGAACATACGGGATATAAAGAGAGGTTAGACCTTGTTGATACCAAAGTTTTTTATCATAAGCAATTTTTATTAATTCTCTGAACTCTGATACTGATAAGCCTTCAGCTAAAGTAGTGCATTTATTAAAAATATCAAAGGAATGGTTTTTTACGTATTCGATTATTTTTTCTCCATTCTCACTATCAATCTGAGAACCTAATGAATTAGAATAATCAACGCGATTCTTTTTAATTGTTGGACAAATTGAGTTGCTAGGGTGTCTAAAGTAGGCGCTTTTAACAAGGGACTGCTCAGCATCTACACGGATATCAACTTCACAGACTGGGCATATAATAGGCTCATCTTTATGCTTGGTTAAATAGGTTTTTAAGTTAACTTTTTTGTGAGAATTTTTTAATAGTGCAGTATATAAAGTCATGAATTTTCCCTCCTATGTCAATTATTATCTCTATAAATATTTTAAAACGTACATAAATTTCCGTAAAGGGAAAAATATTACAATGGCATAGGAGGTATGTATAGAAATGAATATTAGGAGGAAATGGAATGATCGCATACTCAACGAAGGAACAAGAAACGGTATTAAATTTCGACAACGAAACGAAGGAATGGAGCGCATATTCTTGCGTTCCTAAACACATTCGTAAATTAGTAGAATTGGTCGGAGAGGAAAACGTTACAGTTATCGAAAGTGACGATGATGGAAAGCCATTAGCAGTGAAATGTACGTTACAAGAGAAAAACGTAAGCATGAAACGATTGCGTACTTATAGCGAAGATCAAAAGCGTGAGATGGCAGAGAGAATGCGAGCAGTTAGGACTACAAACGTATAATTTAATGTATAATTAATACAATTTACTAGATATAGGAAAAGAGGAATGAGAGATGTTGAAATTACAAGGGAAATACAATGAAGCAAAGGTATTTACGAATAACGTTGAAGAAACAGCGGTAGGTCAAATCATTGATTTATGTAATCAGGAATTTGCAAAAGAGAGTAAAATCCGAATTATGCCTGATACACACGCCGGCGCTGGTTGTACTATTGGAACGACGATGACCATTCAAGATAAAATCGTACCTAACCTTGTTGGAGTAGATATAGGTTGTGGTATGGAAGTTGTTATAATTGATAAGAAAAAAGAGGAAATTAACTTTGATCAATTAGATGACACAATTCGTAAACATGTTCCAAGTGGTTTTAGTATTCGAGATAAGGAACATCCATTATCAAAGGTGATTGATTTTAAAGATGTAAGAGCACCGTTTACATTACAACGTGCTCAAAAGAGCATTGGTACTCTTGGTGGGGGAAATCATTTTATTGAGCTTAAGGAAGACGATAAAGGGAATGTGTACATTGTTATACATAGCGGTTCCCGTAACCTAGGTAAACAAGTAGCAGAGTACTATCAAAACTTCGCTTACGAACAACTACTAAGTGTTAAATCAATTAAAGACGAAATCATTGAGCGTTTAACGAAAGAAGGTAGACAACAAGAAATCCATGAAGCTTTACGCGGAATTAAGAAGCCTAAAATCCGTAAAGAATTAGCTTATTTAGAAGGTAAAGGATTCGATGATTATATGAATGACATGAAGATTGCTCAAAAGTATGCTGAGTTAAATCGTAAAGCTATGATTGATGAAATTGTAACGAGAATGGATTGGGAAGTAACTGATCAATTTACAACAATTCATAACTACATAGACATGGATAATATGATTCTACGAAAAGGCGCTATTTCAGCACAACAAGGTGAGCGAGTAATTATTCCAATTAATATGAGGGATGGGTCAATTATAGCATTCGGTAAAGGTAATTCAGATTGGAACTTTTCTGGTCCACATGGAGCTGGTCGAATCATGAGTCGCAAGAAAGCCAAAGAAATGATTAAATTAGAAGATTTCCAGAACACAATGACTAACGTTTGGACGACTTCAGTTGATAAAAGCACATTAGATGAAGCGCCAATGGTATACAAACCGATGGATGAGATTGTAGAAAATACGAAAGGCACAATTGATATTAAGCATATTATCAAACCAATCTACAACTTTAAAGCTAATTAACTAGGAGGACGAACAATGAACTACGGAGATTACGAGTGGGAGTTAGGGGAGGAGGACGAGAGTTAAGGTGGATTATCGAGGGAACTGTCGGTAAATATGGTGGCGGAGGACGGAAGAAGTGACTTTTGGTGACCGCGAAAAAAGAGCGTAGTAACATACGCCCTTATACACTAATTTATTCACTATAAACGAAGAAATACCGCACTTGTGACGGATAATTATACAAATTATATTAAAGTGACCGGTCACTTTCCGAGTCACTTGATCGTACTTGTGACGGATATTTATAAATGTTACGTTATGCTGGCGAGTCACTTTTTGAATCACTTTACAAACAACT
>NZ_NTRO01000008.1:0-881 GCF_002560575.1 Bacillus sp. AFS023182
GATACGAGAGAAGTATTTTTTGAATAGATTATGATATCGTTCTCATGAATATCATGAAAAAAGCATGTAGAAAAACTAAAATAGGAAGTGAGGTGGAAAGTGGTGCTCGTCCATAAAGCGTATAAGTTTCGGATCTATCCTAATGCAGAACAAAAAATACGTATCGCGAAAACAATGGGTTGTTCTCGTTTTGTATTCAATTACTTTTTGGCAAAATGGAATGATAGATATAAAGAAACAGGGAAAGGATTCACCTATGGCACTTGTTCTTCGCAATTACCTGCCCTCAAAAAAGAATTTGTATGGCTCAAAGAAGTGGACAGCACGGCTCTTCAATCTTCTCTTCACAACCTCGCTGACTCGTATTCACGATTCTTCAACAAACAAAACAAAGCACCTCGGTTTAAGTCGAAAAACAATAAAGTCCAATCTTATACAACGAAGCACACAAATGGGAACATCGCGATTGTAGGGAATAAAATAAAGTTACCGAAACTTGGCCTTGTCATGTTTGCCAAAAGTCGTGAGGTAGAAGGACGTATTTTGAGCGCTACTGTCAGAAGGAATCCAAGTGGAACATATTTTGTCTCGATTCTTGCCGAAATAGAAGCGCAAGAATTGTCAAAGACAGGTTCCGCTGTTGGTGTGGATGTTGGCATAAAAAACTTTGCGATTCTTTCAACGGGAGAAGTATTTGGTAATCCGAAATGGTTTCGGATATCAGAGAAGAAGCTCGCTCATGCCCAGCGCATTTTGTCTCGTCGTACAAAAGGTGGAGCGAACTGGCATAAACAGCGAATCAAAGTGGCTCGTATTCATGAACGAATCACAAATGCAAGAACTGATTACTTACAAAAACTATCTACGATGATCATCAAAAA
>NZ_NTRO01000090.1:0-16347 GCF_002560575.1 Bacillus sp. AFS023182
ATTTGGAAGCAAGTATTAGGGATTAAAAAGGTGGGAATCCATGATAACTTCTTTGAAATTGGTGGAGACTCGATTCTCAGCATTCAGATTGTCTCTCGTGCGAAGCAAGCAGGTTTGCATTTGACACCCAAGCAAATGTTTGAATGCCCAACCATTGCCGAGTTGGCGCAAGTAGTCAAAGAAGATCAGGGAGTACAAGCAGAGCAGGGGGTTGTGACGGGAGAGGTACCGCTTACTCCAATTCAGTATTGGTTCTTCGAACAAGAACATCCGCGTCCACAACATTGGAATCAATCGATGCTTTTAAGAGTAAGAGAGAGATTGGATGTGAAGTTATTAGAGGAAGCCCTATTAAACTTACTCAAACATCATGATGCCTTACGTTTCCGGTATGAACAGTTGCCAAATGCAACCTGGAAGCAGAGAAATGAGGGAATTGATGAACAGTCTGTACTTCGTGTGGTAAAGCGGAACGATGCTGATCAACAAGCATGGAATCAAATGATACAAGAAGAGATGGATATCACTCAAGCCAGTTTCAATTTACTTACAGGGCCGTTGATGAGAGTCGTGTACTTTGATGACGGTTCGAATGGGAACGATCGATTATTCTGGACGATTCATCATTTAGTAGTAGATGGGGTATCATGGCGAATTCTATTGGAAGATTTACAGGCAGTATACAACCAGATGAAACAAGGTCAGAAGGTTCAGTTACCTGCGAAAAGTACATCCTTTAAAGAATGGTCGGAACGACTACAGGCATACAGTGAGTCAGACATTTCAAAAGAAGTACAAGATTATTGGCACGAACAGGCAGAAAAACAAGTGATGACGATTCCGATGGACTACCCTATACAGGAAACGACAGAAGCATCGACTAATCAAGTGACGATGACGTTGGGAGCAGAAGAGACCCACGCGTTGTTACAAGAAGTTCCGATGACTCATAAGACAAGGATTAACGAGGTACTATTGACGGCATTAGTACAAGCTATAGCTGACTGTACAAATCATCATAAGGTTTCTGTTCACTTGGAAGGACATGGGAGAGAAGAGGTGATTGAAGGTGTTGATCTATCGCGGACAGTGGGTTGGTTCACGAGTATTTATCCCGTTCACCTTGATCTTCAGGGATCAACAACACCTATTGAGGGATTAAAGGCTGTGAAAGAGCAATTGCGTCGAATTCCGAATCAGGGCATTGATTATGGCATTTTACGCTACTTGAGCAGAGAATTGCTTCCGTTCTATCAGCAGCAAAAACCATCAATAAGCTTTAACTATTTGGGACAATTTGATCAAGTATTTTCCAAAGAATCTTTGTTTATACAGGAGACCGGATTTACGCGCTTAGACCATGCTCCAGAATCGAAACCATCTCACCCGATTGATGTTGTCAGTATGGTGAAAGATGGGAGGTTACATTTTGTTTGGATGTATAGTAGAGAACAGTTTCCTAGATTGACAATTAAAGCGATAGCAGATGCCATGTTGAATCAACTGCGTCTACTGATAAATCCACCTACGACAGAGTCTGCTTTTACGGTATCTGACTTTGCTGATGCAGAGGCTCTTACAGAAGAAAGTTTGAGTAAAGTATTACTTAAATTAACAAAGAAGAGGGTGTAACGATGGGAGATGTTATCGATATATACGGATTATCACCTTTGCAAAAAGGGATACTGTTTCATACTTTATATGATCAAGATGATGAGTATTCTTTTTCCTACATTGTACAGGTAGGTTTCTTACTTGGTGGTCGATTGGATGTTGCTACTTTCGAAAAGGCCTGGGAATACGTCATTCACCGACATGAGATTCTACGTTCTGTTTTTGTGTGGGAGGAAGTAGAAAAGCCATTGCAAGCTGTTTATCAACGTCTTCCTTTTACCATTCGTCGAGAAGACTGGAGCGCTCTTTCATGTGGAGAGAGGGAAAAGAAATTACACCAGTTTTTGAATGATGATCGGAGAAAAGGTTTTTCGTTAGACGAAGCACCGTTGATGAGAATCACTGCGATTAAAGAAGCAGAAGAAGAAACGAGAATCATTTGGACGCATCATCATATTTTGTTGGATGGGTGGAGTGTGTCCCTGATCTTCGGTGAAGTGATGGAAGTTTATCTCAAGATGATAAAGGGAGAAGCATTCGATCTTCCCAAGTCTCTTCCCTATAAAAAATATATCCAGTGGATTAATAAACAAGATCGAAGTAAAGCTGAGAAATTCTGGACAGAAGAATTAAAAGGATTTCATGCACCTACGCCATTAGCGATGGAAAGAAGTGACCAGGGGCAGGAGAAGGGTTATGGAGAGAGCGTTTATCGGCTACCTGAGGAACTGACTGAGACGTTACAAGAGTGGGTGCGAAATAGTCAGCTAACATTAAATACGTTAGTACAAGGAGCCTGGGCTTACTTGATGAGCCGGTATAGCGGTGAAAGCGACATCGTATTTGGTGTGACTAGTTCTGGACGTCCTACTGAATTAGTAGGGGCAGAGAAAATGGTTGGTCTATTTATTAATACATTGCCTACCCGAATTCATGTAAAGAATGATACATCAGTAGTAGACTGGCTCCGTAAGATACAGATGAAAGAAATGAAACGGAGACAATACGAGTATAATTCGTTGGTCGATATTCAAGGTTGGAGTGAAGTTCCAAGGAGTAGTGCTTTATTTCATACCTTGTATGTGTTCGAAAATTACCCAATCCAAGGAGAGCGCAATGCTGATTTAAGATTACTAGAGGTCCAAAGTGCAGAACAAACAAATTATCCTTTGACGCTCATTGCAATGCCGGGTAAGGAATTTACTTTGAAGTTGATGTATGACCGTCATCATTTTGATGAAGAGACCATTCATCGGGTTCAGGATCATCTAGCGCAAACATTAATTCAGATGACGAAAAGCTCAGATTCAAAGCTATCCGAAATTACCCATTTAACAATGGAAGAGCGGACACAACTGCTAGAGAAATGGAATGATACCCAAGTAGAATATTCATCTGAAAGCATGATTCATACGTTATTTGAGCAGCAAGTGAAGAAAACGCCAGAAGCAATCGCGGTTATTTATGAAAATGAGAAACTTACCTATAGAGAGCTGAATGAGCGTGCTAATCAGCTAGCTCACTATTTACAGAAGCGTGGTGTGGGTCCAGAGTCTTTAGTCGGTGTATATATGGAACGATCGCCAAAAATGATGATAGCGTTGCTAGGGATTCTAAAGTCAGGAGGAGCTTATGTTCCACTTGATCCTACGTACCCCGAGAATCGGCTACGCTATATATTAGAAGATGCTAGAATCGAAGTACTAGTGACGCAAGAAAAGTTAGAAAAAATAGATATATCCGAACAAATCGAAACAATTTGTATGGATCAAGATCGCATTGCGATTGAACAGGAAGAACTGACCGCATGTACAAGCAGTGTAGCAGGAAAAAATTTAGCATATGTTATGTATACTTCAGGATCTACAGGTAATCCAAAGGGAGTGATGATTGAGCATCATTCAGTGATCAATTATCTTGAATGGATGCAACATCAATATCCACTCTCTGAAAAGGATGTGGTCTTGCAGAAAACACCATTCTCATTTGATGTATCTGTGTGGGAGTTATTTTGGGGTATTAGTGTAGGAGCCTGTGTATCCTTCCTGCCTCCAGGTGGAGAGAAAGATCCTTCCATAATAGCTGAAGTGATAGAGAAGCATCGGGTTACCGTTGTCCAATTTGTTCCTTCGATGCTATCTGTTTTCTTAAATCATTTCGATCATATTGATTTGAAACTGAAATGTTCATCCGTGCGTCATGTGTTTTCCGGTGGGGAAGAGCTTAGCCCAGGGTTGGTTAGACGATTTCAAAAGCACTGGGATCAGAGCGGACAAGTTAAATTGACCAACTTTTATGGACCAACAGAAGCAACCATTTACGTGAATGGGTTTGACTGTCAACCTCATCAAGAATTTGTTTCTATTGGTAATCCGATACAAAATATTCAGCTGTATGTATTAGATCAGAATCAGCGTTTGCAATCGATAGGGATAGAGGGTGAGTTGTATATTGGTGGTGCAGGTTTAGCGCGTGGTTATTTAAACCGACCAGATCTTACTGCTGAAAGATTCGTTCCGCATCCGTTTCAATTAGGAGAACGGCTATATCGAACCGGTGATTCAGTAAGATATCTAACTGATGGGAATTTAGAATTTATAGGAAGAATGGATCATCAAGTGAAAGTGCGTGGCTTTCGGATTGAGCTTGGAGAAATTGAAGCGACTTTAGAAAGGCATTCGTCTATCAAAGAGGCTGTTGTGCTAGTGAGAGAAGATCGCCCAGGCGATCAGCGATTGGTAGCGTATGTGATAAGCAATGGAAATATCCAAAGTTGGCGAGAGTATCTCCAGAACCAATTACCGAATTACATGGTTCCAGCACACCTTGTAGAGTTGGAATATTTCCCACTTACTCCGAATGGAAAAATCGACCGAAAAGCCTTACCAGCGCCGGAAGGACAACCTATGGGAGAGTGTAACGTCCTACCAAAAACGCCATCGGAAGAGCTCATCGCCTCGGTTTGGAGTCAAGTGTTAGGAATAGAAAATATCGGCATTCAGGACTCTTTCTTTGAACGTGGTGGGCACTCATTACTCGCTACCCAAATCGTCTCTCGATTACAAGAAGCATTCCAAATCAAAATCCCGCTACGTGAACTTTTCAAGTACGATACGGTGGAGGCACTGGCGAAGCGACTGGATCAGTTGTGTAAAAAAGATAAAAAACGAGAGATTCCACCACTTATACCTATGTCGCGGGAAGAATCTATTCCGCTTTCCTACGCACAGAAACGCCTATGGTTCATTGATCAATTAATGCCAAATAGTGCGATGTACAATATTCATGCAGCATGTCGACTGACAGGAAAATGGTCACTTGAAGCATTGGAGACGGGATGGAATCAGTTGATTGAACGTCATGAATCATTGCGGACAGTAATTCAAGAGCGAGAGGGTAAACCCGTTCAACAGGTTCAGTCGCATGTTTTCAAACCCCTTCCTCAAATGGATCTAACAAATCTCTCTCTAGAAGACAAAGAAAGAGAGATGAAGCGGCTCATTCAAAACGAAGCAGAGGAACCATTTCATTTGGGACAAGGTCCTTTGATTCGAACACGAATTTTGAAAGTGGGCAAAGAGGAATGGGTACTTCTTTGTACGATGCATCATATTATTTCGGATGGGTGGTCAATGGGAATCTTACTCGAAGAATGGATGGCTTTTTATGAAGGAGCGATAAGTGGAAAACCAGTTGAACTGAAGGAGTTACCTGTTCAATATGCGGACTTTGCCCTGTGGCAAAAAGAATGGCAAAAAGAAGAGAATCTTGATCAGCATCTTCAATATTGGAAGGAAGAATTGGCTGGTGAGTTACCGGTCTTGCAATTACCGATGGATCGTCCTCGGCCTGCTGTTCAAACCCACCATGGTGCAAGTCAGTCTCTGATGGTGGCGAATTCCATACGGGAAAAGCTCAAGGAATTAAGTCTGCAAGAAGGATCCACCTTATTTATGACCTTGATGGCGGCGTATCAAAGTTTCCTTGCTCGTTATACAGGACAAGACGACATCTTGGTTGGAAGCCCGATTGCGAACCGGAATGTTAAGGAGATTGAAGGATTAATAGGTTTCTTTGCAAATACGTTGGTTTATCGAGCTGATTTCAGTGGAAATCCGACGTTCCAAGAACTTCTGTCGCAGATACGAAAAAAAGCACTAAAAGCATACGAGTATCAGGACATTCCGTTTGAGAAAGTGGTAGAAGCCGTAAAACCTGAACGGAATACCAGTCATTCGCCGATTTTCCAAACCATGTTTACCTTACAGAATACGAAACAAGAGTTACCTCAGCTATCTGAAAGAAACATGGAGCTGATGGAAAGTCATACTTCGGTTGCCAAATTTGATTTGAGTTTATTTGCATCGGAGACGGAAGAAGGGTTATTGCTAACTTTTGAATATAATACCGATTTGTTTAATGCTGCAACCATTGAAAGAATGGCAGGCCATTTTGAACATTGGTTATATGAAATTGTATCTCATCCAATAGATTCACTATCAAAGCTGAATATGCTATCGAAAGCAGAATATAAGAGGTTACTAGAGGAATGGAATGACACAGGTGTCGTGGCCATACGTGAAAGCACGATTCATACATTGTTTGAGGAACAAGTGGAGAAAACGCCAGAAGCGATCGCGGTAGTGTGCGAAGATGAGGAGTTAACGTATCGAGAACTGAACGAACGTTCCAATCAGTTGGCTCATTATCTCCAGAAGAGGGGTGTGGGATGCGAATCATTGGTTGGGATCAGCGTTACACGTTCATCCGAGATGATTGTCGGTTTCTTAGGAATCATGAAAGCAGGAGGAGCGTATGTTCCGATTGATCCTGCGTATCCGGAGAGTCGGATACGGTATATTTTAGCGGATGCTCAAATCGAGGTACTGGTGACACAGGAAAAGTTGCAGCAAAAAATGACGTTACCTGAATCGGTTGACATGATTTGTATCGATCGTGATCGAGCAGCGATCGAACAGGAAGTAACGACCGTATGTACGAGTGAAGTGACAAGCGATAACTTAGCTTATATCATCTATACCTCAGGATCCACTGGCAATCCTAAGGGAGTGATGATTGAGCATCGGAGTACGTTGGCGATGATCCATTGGGCACATCAAACCTATTCCCGACAGGAATTAGCGGGAGTACTGGCATCAACTTCACTATCCTTTGATCTATCGGTTTTTGAAGTATTTGTTCCTTTGACGAGGGGTGGCAAGGTAATTGTCGCTGAAAGTGCCCTTCATCTGAACAAGTTGTCTATGAAGGATGTGACCTTGGTCAATACTGTGCCATCAGCAGCGAAGGAACTGGTTCGAGCAAAGATGATTCCTTCTTCGGTAAAAGTGATGAATTTGGCTGGAGAACAGTTGCCACAGTCACTGGTCCAGCACTTGTATGAGAGAAGTCCGATTGAAAAGGTGTACAACCTATACGGCCCATCCGAAGATACTACTTATTCTACGTATATGAAGCTAGAAAAGGGCGTCATGCACAAGGTACCGCCGATTGGTAGACCCATTTCTAACACAGAAGTATATGTACTCAGTGCAAGCCAGCAAATGGTCCCGATTGGTGTAGTGGGTGAGCTTTACATTGGGGGATCAGGCTTGGCGCGTGGCTACTTAAACCGCCCTGACTTAACAAACGAGCGTTTTATCCCGCATCCATTTAAAGAAGGGGAGCGAGTATACCGGACGGGAGACCTTGTGAGATATCTACCAGACGGGAACTTGGATTATCTCGGTCGAATCGATCATCAAGTGAAGATCCGTGGATTCCGCATTGAGCTAGGGGAGATTGAAGCGACGTTACAAAGTCATTCATCGGTTAATGAAGTCGTTGTGATGGTACGCGAAGATCATCCGGGTGATCAGCGTTTGGTTGCCTATGTAGTGGGAGAAGGAAATGCTCATGCGTGGCGTGATTATCTCAAGACCCAGTTACCAAATTACATGGTTCCGGCACACTTTGTCGAATTGACAGCATTCCCACTCACCCCAAATGGGAAAATCAATCGGAAAGCCTTACCTGCACCAGAGCGCAAGGAAGCAGAGGGTGGTTATGTTGCCCCTCGTACATCTACAGAAGAAACGATTGTTTCGATATGGCATCAAATTTTAGGCACTGAAAATATTGGGATTCATGATTCGTTTTTTGAACTAGGTGGCCATTCATTACTCGCTACACAAGCTGTTTCTAATCTGAATGAAACTTTTGGAATTGAGTTACCACTGCATGATTTATTTACGTATACTACCGTGCAGGAATTGGCAGAAAGGGTTAATCAGTTGCGCTGTAGTGGAAATGGGCAAGGACAGAATGATAGTAAAGAGAATGTAAGTTTTCAAGACTATATCCAAAATGAAGCAGCAGCGAGTAATGATGAAGAGTTACTTGAACTTCTTAAGCAATTGGAAGAGTTATCAGAGGAAGAAGCGCAAGGTGTATTCGAGAGAAACTTGGTTGAGGAAGGTGTGAAAAAATGAGAAATGATTTACTTGCAAAGTTGAATTCGCTTTCTCCTGAGAAGAGGGCGTGGCTCCAGAAACAGATGCAGAAAAAGGAGAATAAAGAAGCGCTTCCGTTGTCCTATGCACAACAACGTTTGTGGTTTATGGACCGATTTAACCCAAACAGTTCATTATATAATATTCCGACAGTATGGCGTCTAAAAGGAAATTGGATACCTGAAGCATTGGAAAAGGGATTAAATCGACTCATTGAGCGTCATGAATCATTACGCACCGTTTTTAAGGAAGTAGGAGACCAACCTATGCAACATATTGTGGAATTCCTTCCTAGAAAACTACCTGTAGAGGATTATTCTCACCTTTCTCTAGAAGTAAAGGAAAAAGAGATAGAGAGTTTGATTGTTAGAGAAGCGCAGGATCCGTTTGATTTAATGAATGGCCCTTTGATTCGTAATCAACTGGTTCAATTAGGGAAAGAAGAATGGTTATTGTTATGTACCATGCATCATATTATTTCTGATGCGTGGTCCATCGGCATATTGATTAATGAATTGCTTGCCTTCTATGAGGAAGAAACGAGTGGGGAGCCTGCTGGACTAAGTTCCCTATCAATTCAATATGCAGACTTTGCGAAATGGCAAAGGCAGTGGTTGCAGGGGGAAGTGCTGGATCGACAACTCACGTATTGGCAGGAAGAATTGTCCGGTGAGCTTCCCATACTACAACTGCCAGTGGATCGCCCTCGGCCAATTACGCAAACGTACGCTGGGGACACGTATCGTGTGATTCTTCCTCACACACTACTCAGTTCATTGAAGGATTTAAGTCGACGAGAAGGATCTACTTTATTCATGACCTTAATGGCTGCATATCAAAGCTTTCTTGCTCGCTATACGGGGCAAGAAGATATTCTCGTCGGAAGTCCGATTGCGAATCGGAACCATAAAGGAGTGGAGGGATTAATCGGCTTCTTTGTTAATACGTTAGTCTATCGGGCGGATCTCAGTGGAAATCCGACGTTCCGGGAGATTTTGTCTCAGATAAAGAAAAAGGCGTTGAAAGCGTATGAATATCAAGATATTCCGTTTGAAAAAGTGGTAGAAGCTGTACAACCTGAACGGAGTACGAGTCATTCGCCTATCTTCCAGACCATGTTTACGCTACAAAATATAAAACAAGAACGACTAGAGCTGTCTGAGAGAAGTTTGGAAATGATGGAAAGTAATATTTCCATCGCAAAATTTGATTTGAGTTTAACCGCTTATGAGGTGGAAGAAGGTCTATTTGTTTCTTTTGAATACAATACAGATTTATTTGACAGTAGAACCATTGTACGTATGGCAGGGCATTTTGAAAACTGGTTGAACGAAATTGTTCATCATCCAGATGAATCATTTACAAAGCTGTGGATGCTATCGGACACAGAACAGAATCAGCTCTTGGAAGAATGGAATGACACTGACGTAGTTTATTCACATGCGAGCATGATTCACGAACTGTTTGAGCAGCAGGTTGCGCGTACACCTGAAGCGGTGGCGGTAGTGTATGAAGGTGGACAGCTGACGTATCAAGAACTCAACAAGAAAGCGAACCAATTGGCACATTATTTACAGAAACGGGATATAGGACCTGAGTCATTGGTCGGTATATGTGTCGAGCGTTCACCCGAAATGATTATTGGTCTCTTAGGGATTCTCAAAGCGGGTGGGGCTTATGTCCCACTGGATCCGAGCTATCCTGAAAATCGCCTGAGATACATTTTAGAGAACTCGCAGATCCAGGTGCTTTTAACAAAGGAAGCGTTACAGGATTGGTTGCCTGAAGGCATCCAAGCGATTTGTTTGGATCGAGATCAAGCGGCGGTTTCTAAAGAGAGTAGCTTGGCGCCAGTGAGCGGAGTGACAGCAAACAACTTGGCGTATATCATTTACACTTCGGGTTCGACAGGGAATCCGAAGGGAGTGATGATTGAACACCACTCGGTTATCAACCGTTTACAGTGGATGCAAAAAAACTATCCATTATCTGAACAGGATACGATTCTTCAAAAAACGCCGTTTTCGTTTGATGTCTCTGTCTGGGAATTATTTTGGTGGTCATTTGTAGGAGCACGTGTTTGTTTACTTCCGCCGGGTGGCGAGAAGGATCCTGCAATGATTGAGGAATGTATTGAGCGATATCGCGTGACCACGATGCACTTTGTTCCATCGATGTTATCTACTTTCTTAGATTATATGGAACAATCCAAAGCGAAAAAGGACGTATCGTCTTTGTGTCAGGTTTTCACAAGTGGAGAAGCGTTAAATACCGAACAGGTTCGCCGGTTTAAGGGTGTATTTTATGATTCTCAGCAAACGAAGTTAAGCAACTTGTATGGTCCTACAGAAGCGACTGTAGATGTCACTTACTATGATTGTGATTTAGAAAAAGAACCGTTGCTTATTCCGATTGGTCGTCCGATTGATAATACCGAATTGTATGTGCTAGATCAAAATCAACAGGTGGTACCGATAGGTGTGGCTGGGGAACTTTACCTTGGTGGTGTAGGCTTGGCACGTGGTTACTTCAATCGTCCAGAGTTAACTACTGAACGTTTTATTCCGCATCCATTTAAGGAAGGGGAACGGCTCTATCGGACGGGAGACTTGGTGAGGTATCTGAATGATCGCAACGTGGAGTATATCGGAAGAATAGATAACCAAGTGAAAATTAGAGGTTTCCGGATTGAGCTGGGAGAGATTGAAGCGGTTCTACACGATCATTCATCTGTGAAAGAGGCTGTCGTGTTGGTGAAGGAAGATCATCCTGGAGACAAGCGGTTAGTAGCTTATGTGGTGGGTGAAGGAAACACTGGAGAATGGCGTGAGCACCTCAAGACGCAATTACCGAATTACATGGTTCCGGCATACTTTGTCGAGATGGAAGAGATGCCACTCACTCCGAATGGCAAGATTGATCGCAAAGCCTTACTGGCATTGGATGGACAGCCAATGAGCATAAATATTGTCTCACCGCGAACCCCGGTGGAAGAGCTCATCGCATCGGTATGGAGTCAAGTGTTAGGCATAGAAAATATTGGTGTTCAGGATTCCTTCTTCGAGCTTGGTGGCCACTCGCTCCTCGCTACCCAAGTTGTTTCACGTTTACAAGAAGTCTTCCAAATCGAACTACCGGTGCGTGAACTGTTTGAGTTTACAACGGTGGAGGCACTGGCGAAGCGACTGGATCAGTTGCGTAAAGGAGACAAAAAACGAGAGATTCCACCGCTTATGCCGATGGAACGGGGAGAGGCCATTCCGCTCTCTTATGCCCAACAGCGCCTGTGGTTCATTGACCAATTCACGCCTAATAGTGCACTTTATAATATGCCGATGGTATGCCGCCTTACAGGGAATTGGGTACCCGAAGCATTGGAAACAGGATGGAATCAGCTGATAGAACGTCATGAATCTTTACGGACTGTGTTCCATGAAGTGGATGGTCATCCTGTGCAGCAGATTCAGCCATATGCTTTCCGGTCGCTTCCCCAAATGGATTTAACTATGCTTTCTCCGGAAGAGCGAGACGCAGAAGTTAAGCGTTTGATCCAGCAAGAAACAGAAGTGCCATTTGACTTAGGAGAGGGCCCATTGATTCGGACAATGGTCTTGCGAGTGGGAGAAGAGGAATGGATCCTCCTTTGCACCCTGCATCATATCATTTCGGATGGATGGTCGATGGGAGTCCTACTTGAAGAATGGATAGCTTTCTATGAGGAAGCAACGGATGAGAAGGTAGCAGAACTTGACCCATTACCGATCCAATATGCGGACTTTGCTCAGTGGCAAAAGGGATGGTTGAAGGAAGAAGTGCTTGAACAGCAACTCCACTATTGGCAGGAAGAATTGTCTGGTGAGCTTCCTGTGCTACAACTGCCGATGAATCGCCCACGTCCTGCGGTGCAGACCCATCGCGGATCGACACACACTGTGTTGCTGTCACGTTCGTTACGCGACAAACTAAACGAACTCAGTCGTCAAGAAGGATCGACGCTCTTCATGACCCTGTTGGCTGCGTATCAAAGCTTCCTATCACGTTATACAGGACAAGAAGATATTCTCGTCGGAAGTCCAATTGCGAACCGTAATTACAGAGAGATTGAAGGATTAATCGGTTTCTTCGTCAACACGTTGGTCTATCGGGCTGATCTGAGTGGCGCACCGACATTCCAAGAGTTGTTGTCTAAGGTACGTCAAAAGGCACTGAAAGCATATGAATATCAAGATATTCCATTTGAAAAAATTGTAGAAGTTGTGCAACCTGAGCGAAGTACAAGTCATTCTCCGATCTTCCAGACGATGTTCATCTTACAAAATATGAAACAAGAGCTTCCAGTGTTGTCTGGTAGAAGAATCGAAATGATAGAAAACCATAATTCAATTGCGAAATTTGATTTAAGTGTAATGGGGGCCGAGACGGAAGAAGGATTAATTTTCTCTTTTGAATACAATAAGGATTTATTTGATGTTACAACCATCGAACGAATGGCAGGACATTTTGAGAACTGGCTACATGAAGTTTCTCATCATCCACAAAAACCGTTGAATAGTCTAAGTATGCTCTCCGAATTTGAGCGTGATTTGTTATTAGAGACATGGAATGACACCGCAATGGAAATGTCCCAAGAGGGTCTTATTTGCGACAGATTTGAGGACAAAGTAGCACGGCGTCCCGATGCGATTGCAGTGGTCGATCAAATGAGAGAGTGGACATACTTTGAACTGGATGCGCGGGCAAATCAGTTGGCACATGTTTTGCAGAGAAAAGGGGTTGGTCCTGAATCAGTTGTGGGTGTCTACCTCCCGAGATCGGCTGAGCTCATGGCAAGTTTACTTGGCATATTGAAAGCTGGCGGGGCCTATGTCGTTCTAGATCCGTTGTATCCGCAATCACGGTTACAATACATGATTGAAGATGCAGGAATCCAAATCGTAGTGACGACAGCAGCGCAGGAAAGCTTTTCCGAACAGGTCGAAACGGTGAGATTAGAAGAAATAACAGATGAAAGCGTAATCGCACCGAAGCGGCAAGTAAAACCGGAGCACTTAGCTTATATCGTCTACACCTCTGGTTCCACAGGAAAGCCAAAGGGGGTCATGGTCGAATACCGTTCATTAATGAATATGGTCTCTTGGCATCAAGCGGTATACCAAATTACAGAACAGGATCGTGCGACTCAAATTGCGGGGATTGCCTTTGACTCAGCTGTTCAGGAGATTTGGCCTTATCTCACTGCTGGTGCAGCACTATACCTGTCGACAGAAGAGTTGCGAATCAATCCAGAGGCTCTACGAGATTGGCTCATTGATTCACGGATCACGGCTAGCTTTGCGCCTACACCTATTCTGGAAAGACTCTTGAAATTATCTTGGCCAGAGAAGACAAATCTCCGTTTTATCATTACGGGAGGAGATCAGTTAACACAGTATCCATCTGAACAAATCCCTTTTGCGGTGATAAATCAGTATGGTCCATCGGAAAATACCGTCGTTACCACTGATTGTTATGTGCCTGTAGGAATGACAACAGGTACTCCGTCGATTGGTCGACCGATTGCGAATACAGAAGTATATGTGTTAGATTCTTACCTTCAGCCAGTGCCAGTGGGGATTATTGGAGATCTCTATATCGGAGGAAAGAACCTTGCTCGTGGCTATGCTAATCGCCCGGAACTCACAGAGGAAAAGTTCATTCCGCATCCGTTTAAGTCAGATGAACGTCTCTATTACACCGGGGACAAAGCAAGTTATCTTCCTGACGGTGATCTCCAGTTCCATGGTCGTATAGATGACCAAGTAAAGATTCGTGGTTTCCGGATTGAACTGGGAGAAGTTGAAGCAACTTTGCAGTCTCATTTGTCTGTAAAAGAAGCTGTTGTACTGGTAAGAGAGGATCATCCAGGAGACAAACGATTGGTAGCGTATGTAGTTGGTGAAGGAAGTGTTCATGAATGGCGGGAGCATCTGCAAACACATTTACCGAATTACATGGTTCCGGCACACTTTGTCGAGATGGCATTTTTACCACTCACACCGAATGGAAAACTCGATTTAAAAGCATTGCCTGTACCGGATGAACCATCTACTGAAAATACTGTGTACCCACGAACTCCGATGGAAGAACTCGTCGCATCGGTATGGAGTCAAGTGCTAGGCATAGAAAATATTGGTGTTCAGGATTCTTTCTTCGATCGAGGTGGCCACTCGTTGCTCGCTACCCAAGTTGTATCTCGGTTAAAAGAGGCATTACAAATCGAACTGCTAGTACGTGAACTATTTGAGCATTCAACAGTAGAGGCGTTGGCGAAGCGACTGGATCAATTGCGTAAAGGAGACAAAATACGAGAGATTCCACCGCTTATGCCGATGGAACGGGGAGAAGCCATTTCGCTCTCTTATGCCCAACAGCGCCTGTGGTTCATCGACCAATTCACGCCTAATAGTGCACTTTATAATATACCGATGGTATGCCGTCTTACAGGGAATTGGGTACCCGAAGCATTGGAGACGGGATGGAATCAGCTGATAGAGCGTCATGAATCTTTGCGAACGGTGTTCCATGAAATGGATGGTCATCCTGTACAGCAGATTCAACCGTATGCTTTCCGGTTCCTTCCCAAAATAGATCTAACTACGCTTTCTCCCGAAGAGCGAGAAAGCGTAATGGAACAATGGATCCAAAACGAAGCCGAAGCACCATTTGACTTAGGACAAGGTCCGTTGATCCGTGGGCAAATCGTGCAAATCGCAGAAGAAGAATGGATTCTTCTTTGTACTATGCATCATATTATCTCGGATGGCTGGTCGATGGAAATCTTGCTCCAAGAATGGATGGCATTCTATGAAGAAGCGGTTTGTGGAAAACCAGCAGAACTCGCACCATTACCGGTTCAATATGCCGACTTTGCCCAATGGCAAAGGGAATGGATGAAAGAAGAAGTACTTGATCAGCAGCTTGCATATTGGAAGAAAGAGCTGTCTGGGGAGTTACCAGTCTTAATGTTGCCGATGGATCGTCCTCGTCCTGCGGTGCAAACCCATCGTGGATCGACACATACTGTGTTGTTGTCACGCTCGTTACGCGACAAACTGAACGAACTTAGTCGTCAAGAAGGGTCGACGCTCTTCATGACCTTACTGGCATCGTATCAAAGCTTCCTCGCTCGTTATACAGGACAATCGGATATTCTTGTCGGAAGCCCGATTGCAAACCGGAATTATCGCGAGACTGAAGGGTTGATTGGTTTCTTCGTCAACACGTTGGTTTATCGGGCTGATCTGAGTGGCGCACCGACATTCCAAGAGTTATTGTCTCAAGTACGGACAAAAGCATTGAAGGCGTATGAATACCAAGATGTTCCGTTTGAAAAGATTGTAGAAGTTATACAACCCGAGCGAAGTACAAGTCATTCTCCAATCTTCCAAACCATGTTTACCTTACAAAACACGCAACAAGAGCTTCCAGAGCTTCATGGAAGAAGTTTAGAAGCGATGGAAAGTCATGCTTCAATCGCCAAGTTTGATTTGAGTTTAAGTGCCGCAGAGGTGGAAGAGGGGTTACTCCTTTGTTTTAACTATAAGAATGATTTATTTGATGTTGTAACGATCAGACGTATGGCTGAGCATTTTGAAAACTGGTTAAATGAAATCGTGGAACATCCCGATACATCACTGACGAAGTTGACGATGCTATCGGAATTGGAGAAGCAATTGCTGCAAGAGTGGAATGATAATGCTGTAGCGTATCCACGTGAGAGTGTGATCCATAAACTGTTTGAAGAACAAGTGGATCGTACACCTGACACGGTAGCAGTGGTGGATGAAAATCGGCAGTTGACGTATCGAGAGCTGAATGAGAAAGCAAACCAATTGGCCCATTATCTCCAGAAATGTGGGATTGGGACCGAGTCATTGGTCGGTCTCTGCTTCCAGCGTTCAGCTGAGATGATTGTTGGTCTCATGGGGATCTTGAAAGCTGGTGCAACCTATGTTCCATTGGATCCATCTTATCCAGAAAGTCGCCTACGATATATTCTGGAAGACACAGGGATTCAAGTATTGGTCACGAACGAAGCATTAGAAGGTTGGATACCTGAAGAAATCGAAGCAGTTTGTTTGGATCGGGATCAAGCGATAATCTCGCAAGAAAGCACCCTTTCACCATTAAGTAAAGTGACAGGAGAAAACTTGGCGTATGTTATCTATACTTCGGGATCAAC
>NZ_NTRO01000091.1:0-17586 GCF_002560575.1 Bacillus sp. AFS023182
CTAGTTTAGATACTAGGGGGTCACTATACATGCTCATCAACTTAAGAATTTCATTGTTTTCCAAAACGAAAAAATAAGCTTTTTGTTACAAGTTAGCACAAAATTTCGTTCTGGGGGTACTATAAAATTTTAGCTTGATGCCTATGGGGTCCCGCCAACCAAATGACATAAAACCCACGTTAAGACATTTTTGGGAAGTGAAAACCTTGATTTTTGTACGCTAAGGATTGTAACTAAAATGGACGTTTTTGTTACAACATAGGTTTTAATAAGAGTTAGCCTTCATTTAGCCAATTTAGTTGTAACAAAATAGTGTATCAAAAATAATTTGTAACATTATTAATCGTAATCCTTTTTGTTACGCAAGGAAACCTTTTATATCAAGCTTTCTTTTCTTTAGCGTGGGTTTTATGTTAATACGTTAGCTGTACCTCTGAATTGTACGAGAGTAATAGAGGTAAGGGTTACAAGAGAAATTTTTAAAATTATGGGAACAAAATTTTTTATAAAAAATAAAAAGAAGAACCCTTATATTAAGGATTCTGCAACAGGAAATAACAAAAATATAAATAATAAAAAGAATTACTTATATTATAAGTTATATGGAAATAATATAATATTGAGAAATATTTACATAAATCCAGTATATATTATGTAGCGATTGTAGAAATGGCTTGTTTATAGACCAATTGTTGTTTACCACCAACAATCATTAGGACGGTAAATCTATCTGTTGCAAAGATCTGTCCCGGTATGCGAACACCACTCTTTAAAAATATAGTGGCTTCCCCTTTTTTCTCTTTTAATTGTTCCAACATCTTTTCTTGTAAATCATGCATGGAATGCGCCCCCTTGTTATATTTATCTTTTTTCTAACTCCTGCTGTCTATTATCATGAAGTGTTTGTGATTCCCATTCACTTTCGATTTTTCGAAACCACTTACCGATTTTACTTAAATAATATCTCTTTACTTCACCAGATGGAATCCAAATTTCACGTTTTTCGATTCGATCCATTACTTCACTAAGAATTTCATCATGCTCGTATTTTTTAGGTCTTCTATGATTCGTTTGTACAAATTTTGTATATTCCCTACGAAGCCAATTAGAAATGCGTTCTTTTTGTTGTTGTCTGAGATGTGACCATTTCTTATTTGTTTGACGGATCTGTCCATTAACTTTTATATGATTTTTCATAGACACGCCCCCTTATTACTGTCAAAGCGAATATAGAATTATCGTAGCACACTGAATTCAGAAAAGGAGAAGAATCCCCTATGGAAGATGTTTAATTTTATTATTTAAAATTATGGTACGTGAAATTATTTAGATGTAACTTAAAAAAGCCCCTCGAAAGGAGCCAATTATTTTACAAGATTCTTCTGTAATTGCTCTATTATAATCTCTGCACCTGCTGGACTTAGCGTAATTTTTCCGTCTGCTAAAGCAATATTTTTATCAGATACTTCCCCTGTTATTGCACAAGCACTATTAGCTTCATATTTTTTCAAGATGATCTTTTCACCTTCTACATAAATCTCTAATGGTGTCTTTTCTTCAATTTCCAGTGTGCGCCTTAACTCGATGGGTATAACAATACGTCCTAATTGATCTAATTTTCTAGTTACTCCTGTTGATTTCATGAAACCTCTCCCTTATATAATCTATAGCTCTATATTTTATACCCTATGTCATTTTTCATTGTAACAAGCTTTCTCCAAAGATAGAAAACATTATAAACCAAAAGATTACAATTATAATAAGAATTTCTTTACATCTTTGTGACAAGGGATACTTTGTATCTTCCATCTATTGTTCCCTCCTTTTATACATTCCCTCCCCCATTAAAAGGGTAGATCGTCATCCGATATGTTTATTGGATTCCCTGTATTTGCAAACGGATCATCATTTCGATTAGCTCCTGGACTACTTACACCAGAATAAGCATATGAATTTTGAGATGGTTGCTCTCTTCTTTCGTTTGTGCTATTTTTCGGTTCCAAAAATTGAACACTTTCTGCTAATACTTCTGTCACAAAAACACGTTTTCCATCCTGTCCCTCATAATTACGAGTTTGAAGACGACCATCGACACCAGCTAAACTACCCTTTTTTAAATAGTTTGCTACATTCTCTGCACTCTTTCGCCAGACGACTACGTTAATGAAGTCAGCTTCTCTTTGCCCCTGGTTCATGAACGGTCTGTTCACAGCTAATGTAAATGTTGCTACCGCAACACCATTTGGTGTGTAGCGTAAATCGGGATTCTTCGTAAGACGACCAACTAAAACCACACGATTTAAAGACATAGATTCATTTCCTCCCCTAAATTACTTTATTTTTTTGGTTCACCAAACCATTCAGACATAGCTTGACGGCTAATAATCCATTCTTTCCGCTTTCCCCCTGGTTGTAAAAAGTACTTGATTAACCCCTTATCTAACATACGTTGCAAATCATCTGCTTGTTGCTGATTCATACTAGATGGACTATATTTTGCTTTCAATGTTTCACGGGGGATTCCCCAAGTAAAAGATGCTTCCATTGGTGTCATGTATTTTTCGATTTCCTTCATAAAGAATGCTCCTTTAGTTGTTCTGCTTTTGTGGTACAATATGTTTAGAAGGGAAATGGGTAAGATTTCCCTTCACGATCACTCAGGAGAACCCTTTTTATGCTTTTTAGCAATGAAGGGTTTTTTATTTTACTTGTTTCATCTGATTTTCTAAAATTGCTAGACGAATCAATTTTAATTTTACATCCATGCTCAGTGATAACCATTCGGAAATACACATTTTCATTTATATAACCTCCTTGCTTTCCATCATTTGATCGTTGAATTCTTTTTCATAAACGTGAACATAAAACACTGCATCTCCATACGTAGATTCAAAAGTATATCCATTTTCAAACTCATCTTCGTGCAACTCATCCCATTTACCAGTAAAAGATTCTCTTTTAATCTTACTTTTTTTTAAATAATCCTCTACAATTTCTTTTCCATGTGATATTGCTTTTGAAGCATGTAAGAACAAATCAACTTGTGATCCCCTTCCATGATCGTTATCCCAGTCTGTTACTACCAAAAATGCCTTCTGCATCATTTTGCTCTTACCTCCATTTAACATTTTATACCTTATAAGGTAATTGTGCACAATTAAACCACACCTTACAAGGTATTTATCTGATAATTATTTAAAATGACTGATAAAATATTACTAGATACACAAATCACATATAAAGCCCTTTAAACCTCCAGAGTTATCTTTTTACAACACAGAGTACAAATGCATTAAGAGACATTGACAGAGCTCTTAAAACGGAATGTGAGAAGCCGTTTTAAGTAAAAGTATTTTTTAAAAATGAAGTAAATAATAATTCCTAAAAATAACAAAATGAGCTGAAATATGGCTTTCAGCTCATCGATTAATAGCTTCTGTGTGTGTACAAGATGGATATTGTGTGCAACCAAAAAACTTATTATCATTTTTCTGTGAATATCGAATGACTAATTGATTTTTACAAACCGGACACTTCCGTTCTGCAGGTTCTACATGCCGATACACGTCTTCTGCTTTTTGTTCTGGGTTCACTTTGTTAATGAAGTTCTGAAGTTCAACACGATCAATAAGTTTCACCTGACATGCTTGCGCTAATTCTTTCGCTTGCTTCGTAAAAAAACTATTGGTCACAATCCATGCCTCGTCTGCTTTGTAATAGGCTTTTCCTGCGTATACTTCTTGTACAGCTCGAATCCCCACACGATTCTTTATCCCATATCGTTTCGCCTGGATTACAATACGATTTTTTCCTTTTAATATGACATCCACGCCGTAATCACAAGAACGTTTTGTGACCTCTGGGCGGTATCCCAGCTCTCGAAAAAGGGCTTTTAAATATACCTCAAATTGAAACCCATCCATTTTGTCGATGTAACGAATCCCCGACTTCGCCATCCTCTTCGGAATACGAAATTCACCTATTTTTCCAACAATCCATTTTAAGATATGAAAGAAAATGTAAAGACCCATTCCATACAAAAAAAGCTGTAATATTTCTGGTATCTCTAATACATTAGACACTTCGTTCCATCTCCTTCTTCTGTATTGGCACCGTTTGTTTCTTTTGCTGTCCTTGCGATTGTATATGAGATTGTTGCTGTTTTTCTGTTGATTGTATGACCTTCTTCAGTACATCATTCCAATCTTTTTCTTGGGAAGGAAGGTGCATTTGTACACGTGGATTAATCGTTAAAGCCCCCATCTTTTCCGTAAATTCTTTCCCCGCTTTATCATTATCTACTGCGAGGACAATCCGATTCACGGGAAAACCTTCATCTTTTGCCTCTTTAAATGTGCGTAAAACGGTCTTCATTTTCAGACCATTCATACTGACTAACCTTGCATTTTGTAGTCTGTTTTGTTGTAACGTCCAATACGAAAGAAGGTCAATTGGACTCTCAAAATAATAAATGGATGTTGGTTTCCCAACATCCACCATAAATCCCGTATGCGGTTTTCCATTCGGCAAAATTTGTTTAAAAGAACCCCGTCTATTTTCCATCTTAACTGTCCCTTGACGCTCTGCCCCTACTATATTTCCTGTCCCGCCTTGTTCTCGCCATTTGAATACAACATTCTTCTTTTTGTCCTGCGCAATCAAATCTTGCCCAATCAGCCAATTTACTAAACGAGCGTCAATTTTCCGCTCATCGGTTAAATAGTGCTTAATGGCTTGTTTGTCCTGGACTTCTAAGTGCCCTGGATAACGAAATGGTTCATCTTGTTTTGCTTCTCCTTCCTTAGAAGATGTAAAAGTAGGATAGTCACCAAGATTCACGTCTCGAACAGCTTCTTGAAAAGACATACCATAATACATTCTGGCAAAGCTAATTGCTCCATATCCTTTCTCTCCACGGCTATTCCATGCAAACATATTGTCCCGAATAATTAGGCTATCATGCTCGGTATGACGATAATAATTACCTTCCTTTTGAAATTTCTCCCCTTTGTCCTCTAAATACGACAACAGATCCACATCTTTTGCTTTCATGACTTCCTCCTCTGCTAGTCGATATGTCATGTAGGCACCTCCCCTTGTTGTGAATGATTTCAAGAATAAAAAAAGAGAACTGTTTGTATCAGTTCTCTACATCATTTATTTTCCAAATAAGAATTTTAGTCGTTTTTCTTGCGTGCTATAAGATAATCGAGCATCAAATTTCTTCCCTGTTTTTTGGGACTCAAATCCCTTGATTTGATCGGTCATATTCTTTTCTAATAACTTGATCACATTATTACTACTAATTTTCTTTCCATACATCATTCCTGGTACCATAAACTCACATGTTTTTTTATATTGCTCACATAAGTAATGAGATTTCCCTATAATCACTCGGCTCTTACAGAGCGGACATTTTCCTACTGTACGGTCATCTTTGGTTGGAAAACGGAATTTTAGTCCATCTTTATCAAGATAGAGTGCCGCTGTAAACTCCCCTTTGTCTCCTTTAAATCCTTGAATGAAGTCTGAACATTGTCCCTTCAAAATCTTTTTCAGTTGCGAAGGAGGAATCGCTTTTTCTTTGATTTTGGCTGGCAACATGAACTTACAACCATTTTTATATTCTGTGCACCCAAAAAATGTTTTTCGGTGAAGAATATCCCCTTTTTTACAAGCTGGACACTTACCAAGAGACAGCTCCTCTGTCGTTGGAAACTGGAATTGTACTTTACCTTCTCGGAATACTAAATACGCCGAAAACTCTTTCTCACCGGATTTAAAACCTTTTAACAGATCCGTTTTCTTGCTTTCAAATAGCTTTTTTATTTGTGCTTCAGGAATGGCTTTTTCTTTAATTTTCTTCGGTATGCGAATTTCACACTCAGGATAGTTACTGCACCCATCGAAGTTTCCTTTATGAAGGATTTTCCCCTTTTTACATGGACAACGACATACTTCAATTTGTTGATTCCAATTCAAAATCATTTCATCCGCCACTTTTTCTTCTGTTTCTCCCAGCTTTACAACCGTTTCTTTCACAAATGTATTTGTATTTTCCACAAACTTACCGTAGGGCATTTCTTTCTTTTCGATCATATGAATCATCCCTTCCATTTCAGCCGTGTAAGCTGGATTTTTGATTTCATCTATCGGAAACTTTTCTACAAATGCACGACCAATTTTCGTTGTACGAATTTGGCCATTGGTAACTGTGATATAATTTCGTGTTGCAAGCTTTGGAATGAACGTCTCTTCTGTTGCGACTGTTCCAATCCGTTTTCCTTTCATTAACTCTTTTAAATGGTCATCATCTAATTTACGACCGGCGGTCTCCATAAACGTTAAAATCGAACTTTCTGTATGGAATGCTGGCTTCTTTGTTTTTGACTGAATCAAGTCATGTTTTACAATACTGAATGTATCCCCTTCATATAAAAAAGGGATTTGAAAGCTTTCCACAGAACCTTCTTCCATGTCCTCATGAAATACGCTTAAAAATCCCTTTTCCTGCAAAACCTTCTCTTTCGTACTGTATATGTTTTCGTCAATGTCCATAAAAAGTGCCTCACGTACCAAATAAACAGCCGGTGACATAAAGTTCCCAATAAATCGTTTCACAATGAGATCATATAATTGAGTTTCTAATGGTTTTCTATTGGTCCCGTCATATGGTTTTGTTGTCGGGATGATGGCAAAGTGACTATCTACAAGCTCATCGTTAAATGTGGCATGTTTTTCTGTAATGGTATGTGTATCTACAAGCTGAACCAGATCGGCATAATTCGTAGACTGCAAAACTTGGAATACTTCTTGTACTCTGCCTACCTTTTCCGTTGGCAAATGCCTAGACGATGAACGAGGATAAGAAATCCAACCTTCTTCATATAAACTCTGAATATGTTTTTTAGCGGTTTCTGCACTTACCTTTAATTTCGCATGGGCATCTTTATACAGATCCGTCAGGTTATATAATAATTTGGGTTTCTTCCTTCTCGTATTCTCTTTAAACTCTGTTACTCTTAATTCCGTACCAACTAATTTTGCACCAAGTTTTTGCAAAGGAGCTGGATCTAATAACTGGTCTTCTGTCTTCATAACAGCTTCTAATCTGTTGTCTGTGATAAGTTTCAGATTATAGTAGGTTTGTTCCCTATAATTCTCTATCGCTACCTCACGTTGCCAAATTTCATGTAACAGGCACATTTGTACACGTCCTGTTGCCAATAAAAACTGATTTTTAGCGAGTTTTGTTGTACATCCTCTTGTCACATTGATTCCGAGAAGATAGTCCAGATATTGCCTTGCTTTTGCTGAATTTGCAAGTCCGTCATAGTGTTCCCCTGGCTCTAATCGATTTAATCCTGCCTCTAATTCTGCTGGCTCATAAGAAGCAAGCCAGAGGCGAGATTGTCGTTTATTTACGTCCGCATATTCATACATTTCACGATAAATCAGCTCGCCCTCACGGTCTCCATCACAAGCGTTGACCACATGATCTACATCCTGACGTTTCAACAAATCTACTAAAATATTGATTTGTTCAATATAATCTTGCTTCACTTTGTATTCCGGCTCTAACAAAAGGGGCAAGTGTTCAAATTTAAATTCTTTGTATTTCTCATCTATTTCTTCTGGATGCTTCAGCTCCAACAAATGGCCGGAACACCAACTAATAATATATTGTTGGTTTTCAAAGTATCCAAAATACGGCTTACTTCCCATATGCTTTTCTGCATTTCGAAAACGTGGTGATTTCAATAATTCGTATGCGACTTTCGGCTTTTCCGCAATAAATAATGTTTTTCCCATTATTGATTCCTCCTCATGTATGTAAGTCTCTAATTTTGACGTCTCATTTTTCGTACTTTAAACCGTTTTATCACGCATTGTACTGCCCATATACAAATGTTCATTGCTACAGTCACAAGCAACATACAGCCAGCAAATAACCATGGATTCATGACATCTTTCTCCATTCCCAATCTTTCTGTAAGAACACATACATTTGTTTTTTCTCTGACAATATTTCACGTGCCATTTGAATTTTTTCTTTTGGAAAAGAAATAAAAATCAATTCTTCAGCATTCCTTGTCTCTGCCCAAACACCTGTATAATCAATGTCTACAATCTCAACAATGTTTACCACCCTTTCCTCTCCTTTCGCTTTGAAAAAGAAGAAGAGCACTGTCTCACAGTACTCTCCTCACCCTATCTCTATCTAGCATGTTCCATTTCCGCCTCTTTTGGCTGCTCGTTCTTTTGCACACCTTTAAACCGATGAAAAAGCTGTGCGAATTTATTTTGGCTCTTCGGTTCTTTCTCCTGACTAGACTCTTTTTTATTATTTTTATCATATTCCTGTTTTTCTTGATCTAGGGCTTTTTCAATATTTACTAACTTTTCCCGCTGGGAATCTGTTAGATTCATTCCTTTTAACTCCTGTAGAGCTTCCTTTTTCAACCGATACACTTCAGGATATGAATGTGTCTTCTCAAACTCCTTCATTTCTTTGACACGTTCTTCGCGACTTTTTGTGTACTTTTCTTCTTGTTGACCTGAACGATCTTCTTTCTTCATTTCTTTTGATATTTGTTTTTTAGAATCTGATTCTTTTCCTTTATCAATTCCCAGCATTGCCAATACTTCAGCCTTATACTGCTCTTTATATCGTTCCTCCTGAGAAGGGGCAATCTCTTCTAGTACTTGTTCCTTATATGATTCTTTATATGACTCTTTCGGATTTTCTTTTGGTAACATCACCTTATCTTTTATCTCTAATCGCTCTAGGGGTTTAAAAGATTGTTCTACCTTATCTTCCATCCTTTGAATGGATGATTCTCTCATTACTCCTTGTTCAATCGCTGTTTTCCGTAATGTCGTATATTTGTCTTCTGTATGCATCACTCTCAACATACTGTCTGTATTGTATTCATCTTCTTGTCTTTTAGCTTCTACAAATGCTCGGTAACGAGTTTCTAATTCTTTCGGTATATTTTTTACAATTTGATGTGTTTTTTGAGGTTTTTCTTCCTGTTCTTTCATCACATCAGACAACAGCTTTTCTCCTGTAAGTCGAAGAGAAGAATTTGACCAATTCTCACCATCTATTTCTTGTTCATATACTCTCACTTTCCCTGTATCATGATGTACATCAATTGTGATATCTCCTTGCCCCCAGTCCATTGCGCTTGTAACAGAAGGTAACGACAACCGAGTCACATCTGGCTCGACACCTCTTCTCACCTCCTGCATATTCTCCTTTGGGAACCTCCCTTTTTCATTTTCAGCCGCATTCATCGCATACTCATATAGTGCATGTTTTACATTTTCTTGTTTAACCTGTTCTTGTATACTCATTTTTACCTTCCTCCTTTAACATAAAAAATCACTTTCCGTTTTGAACGATAAGTGATAACAATTTTTTTATATTTTATTGTGCTAACAAGCCATTTATCGCTCTAATTCCACCTCTTGTTTCTTTTTCTTCGCTACATTTTGGAATTGTGCAAAGTTCGAGAATGGTTCAAACTGTTTTTCCCGATCAGCCACTTTCGATTCGGTCTGCTTCGTAACTGTAACTCCTTCTTTGTTCAACTTTTCTTGTACTTTACTTTCTAATTGATTAACAGATTCTTGGGTAATAAGCTCATTATCAATTGCTACATGTTTCGTTGCAAAATAACGTTCTTCCACTTGTACACGATGAATAATACTATCAATATCGTTTACTGTTTCATGAGATTGTGCTCGCTTAAAATCCTCATATTTTCCACTTAATTCTTTCTCCATCGAAGCTGTAACATGTTTAGCTGTATGAGGAAGTGGTTGTAACTTTTGTTCTAATGACTCAATTGGTGCGTAACCTTCCTGTTTCATTTCTTTATATAGCTCTATTTCTTTTTTACTAAACGTTAACTCCTTTGGATCCTCAGCTTTATCTACAAAGTCTACTTCTCTTTGTATCCATTTATCATATATTGCTATTTTGACTAGATCATTTAAATCAACCTGTGCATCTTTTTGATGTACAACAAACGAATTTCCTTTCCCATCAAAAACAGAGTTATGGACTGTCTCATATAAATCTGGTTGCAAAATTTTATTTAGGTGAATATCTTTTACACTACCGTTTTTTTCCGTTAAAGATACAGATAACCCTTCTTGATTTGATTCTTCTTCCTTCCGTATTGGTATGTCAGTAATCTCTTTAGTAAAAGCATCCATCATGTGTATTTTTCCACCATAGATATCTTGCACATCTTTACGCAATACTTCGATTGTAATCAAATGTGCTTTTGCCATACTATCTACCTCTTTTCCTCTTGTATTCTTGATTTCTTTATCTAAAGTACTTTCAATTGTTTCAATAAATTCCACAGACGTTTCATGTACTTCTTTTAGCAATTTGGATTTATCTTTTAACTCTTTTCCTTGCGTCCAGTTTGCTAAGTATCCTAACGAATACTGACTTGTATCAATTCCGAAATAGGAGGAAACCGTAAAGGCTGTCATTTCTGCTTGAAATTCTTTTTCTGGCGCTGTGTAATTCATATGTGTTTCTACTGTATGAAGTTTAGCATGCGCTAATTCATGAAGAAGCGTTTTTACATTTTGTAATTCACTATTCCTCGGATTCAAGGCAACCTCTTTGGTTAAGGTATAGCTCACCCCCTTTGCAACTCCAAGCTCTTGTTTTGGCTCAATAATTTTCACACCGTTATTTTCCGCAATAGCTTCCATTCCTTTGTACAAACTCTTATAATCTTCCACACTTCCTTCTAGCCAACGATTTGGAAAAATACGAGGTAAATCTTCCGCTTTTGCGTTCGTTTGCGACACATCAAATACATAGCCGACAGAAAAATATAGGCGACCTGGTTTCACTTCTATACTTTTAGATTTAATCTGTTTTTTCTCTTCTTCATTCGCTTTTGCAACTGGTTTCCAAGTGCCGGCTTTGTCTTTAAATTTTGTTGTTGTCCGGTTCGGAACAAGGATCTGTATTCCTTTCTCACCCTTATTAACCGAAAATCCTTTTTCTTTCCAAAAAGAAAAGGAGCCCACGGCTCTGGATCCCTCAAATTGATTCTGTATTAATGCAATATTGGATGGTGAATAGCGATAAAACTTTGCCATAAATAATAAGTATTCTTTTAAATCTTCTGGTGACCGAAAATAACCTTCTATGCTCTTTTCCATCTTTTTTGTTAGTGCTACTACTTTTTGTTTCTTCTCTTCAAATGAAATAGGGGAACGCTTTTTACTCATTGTTTTCCGCTCCCTTTGAAGAAGCTTCAATCAATTCATCCATCGTTTCTTCATTCCAAGTTTCTAAATCTGTTGGAACACATATTTTATGAGTTTTCATGTTGATGGGAATAAGTAAATCATTTTCTGGAAGCTCAATATAATCAAATAACTCTTGTTCTTCCTCTTCTGTTAATGGGATTGTAACTTCTTGATTTGCAACGTGAAAAGTAACTCCTCTTTCACCAATAGATTTTATAATTCCAAGTTCAATGTCTTCATGAAACAATAGCATTTTATCTTCTCCTCTTTTGTTAATTATTTATTTTCAATCCACGATTGTATTCTTTCTCATAAACCACTTTGTTACCTAATGGCTCCCTTCTTTATCAATTCACCTCCTCCACTGGAACATACACTTCTTTTGTTTGCCCTTTTGAAGCTTGATAATCCATCTTCTTTTGACGTTTATGTGCAATCCTCTCCTCTACTACGTCTCTTATATGTTTTGTTGCTTCGGTTTCTGCAATATCCGTTGTACAAACTCCTTGATACTGTTCATGCTCATAAATGCCATTCATAAACTCAATCAACATTTGAGTATTTTTATCAGCACTATTCGTACCAAGTCGGATTTTTGTAAGCTCTTCTTTTAACACATCATGAAGATGTTTGGTCACGACTTCCGTAATATATCGAAGCGACCATTCTTGCTGTTTCGCTTCTTTATGCTCTTTACAAATTCGGGCAATTGCGTCACCGTTATAGCCATTTCGAATTTTATGTTCTTCCATATACGCTGTAATATATTGATCTGTTTCCTCATCAATCGAAAACACTCTCCTAATCTTTCTCATCGTTCATATCCCCTCTCATTTTGTTGTTGGATCTCTCTCTGAAGACGTTCATAGTAACGTTGGTTTTTCCAACTTTCATATTCACTTTTGAACGCTCCTTCCATTTTTCTTAATGCATACTGCATCGAAACATTATGTTGAAAGTTCTTTCGCTGACTGGGCTTTCGGTCTAACATTTTATCAATGCGCTGTCGTTCTTTATCGTATGCTTTCATCTCTTGTAAAAACGCATTTCCCATTCGCTTGTGAAGCTCTTCTATTTTATTTTCTTTATAATTTTCATATCGCTTCTTATCACCAGAACCTTCTCCATATGCTCTCTTTAATACGTCTATTTCTTGATCTAACTTTTGAAGAAACTGTTTATAATCTTCTTTATGATGCTTCTCAATATATTTTTGTGTTAATGTATCAAGATGAGGACGAAGGGGGCGCAATGTATTGTAACTGTATTGCCATTGTCTTTTGTCTTCTGGTAAACGTTTATAAATAAACTGGAATAATGGTTTTAATTCTCGATTGCGCCATGTGAATGTGGAATCTTCTTTCTTTTTGGCAACCATATTCTTTCGAATCAAATCGTTAATCTGTTTTTGTTCCTGACCACGATCCATAATATTTTGAACCACTTTTCCTTTCATTGCATCCAATGTTTTTTGTTTTCGTTTTCCACGATCTCTCGTTGGAAATGGCTCAACAGTTGCGACATGAATGTGAAGGTTATCTGTATTATAGTGAATCGCTCCTGACCAAATAGCTGTATGTTCCAGCTTCTCTCTTTTTAACATTTCTTTCATGGCTAACCGGGTAACATCCATCAATTTTGTTTCATCAACAGTTCGTGTTCTAGGATCGTATATGCCATGTTCTGCGAGCCAATGATTATCAAACGTGATAACATCTTGCCACATGATACTCTTATTCTTTTGAGCGAGCTGAAACATCTTTTTTAGGTCTTTCTTTTCATTTTCCTTTAAACCGTTACTATACTCTGTGAAGAGGGAGGATGTCTTCTCTGAATCTCCCATATAATCTTGGTACAGAGAAAACATTTTCCCATGTGCTTCCCCTTCTCTTTTCGCATCTTCCCGGTCTACATACTCCACATAATCTTGAAACGTTTTTCCATCTGCCGTAACAAAACGAGACACTGTCACCACACCAGGCGTCACCTTTTCTTGTGAAGGAGTTGTTGATTGGCTCATTGTTCCTCATCCTGTGTCATCATCTGTAAAAACGTGTTCAACTCTTGTGCAACCTCAAAACATTTTTCCATCGCATAGATATTTTTTTCTATCAGTTGTTGAAGATACAATTCACGATTTTGTTGTTCACGATAGAATGCTAATGTTTCAAGCTGCCCCCGTAAGAATTTATCTCTTGAAAGCCCTTTTGCCTTTGCAATTTCATCAATGCGTTTCACTGCAACAGGATTCATATTTCGAACTCTGACCTCCATTTTCGTTTCCTCCTCCAAATTCGGGATCTCCACTAAAAATAGTGAGAAGAGCATAAGGGGTTTTTGTTCCCACCTAAGGTGTGAAGCTAGGCAAAGCCTAGCGAAACCGTGGGTACAAGAAAACAACCCAAGTGTTGAGGTACTGTTGACTCAAAATCACCTGATGTTGATGTCCAGTAGACCCAAATGTTGAGGTGCTGTTGACCTAAAACCCCTTAATGTTGATATGCTGTCGACCTAACCTTTTTCATAACTGCTCTACATCTTTTGCCTTCTCATCTAATTTTTTTATCTTTTCTTTCACTTGTCCTTGCTCCCATTTGTATAGTTCAACCTTTTCTTTTGACTGGCTAATATTCGTTTCTTTTGAGTTGATTTTCGCATCCGTTTCCATTTTTTCTGTTTCAGTTTGGTACTTAGAATCGTTCTTCCATTCCGTGATTTGCTTTTGCCACTCTGTTTGTTTAGAGATTTCTTGCTTCATGACTTCATCGTACTGTTTTACTTTATCTTTTAAGATTTTTTGTTCCATACCGATAAATACTTTTGCATACGAGCCTTTACTTTTTTGTTTAATGTTCTCTTCTATTTCCGTTTTCTTTTGATCGGAGAAGAAGGATTTTAAGAATGTTTGCTTGTCATCTTCCTTTGAAGTTTCCTTTTCTTCTTCAGTCTTTTGCTTTGTCTCTACTGTTACATCTGGATTGTTTTTTTCAAATACATCCAAGGCAACCGCTTGCCATTTTGGAGATAATTCTTTCACTTGTACAACCAGATTTTTATCATCTTGATACACAACTTTTACTGGTAATTGGAGATTGGGATTTGCTTTTTCCTGTGCCTGAAACTGATATTGTTCTCCATCTCCTCCCTCTACACGAAGATACATTTCCACTGTGTGAGAAGCTGGATCATACGCTCTTTTCTCTATTGTCATGGTTCGATTTCCAAATAACGCAACCGACTTTTTCAGCTCTGTATGATAGACTGGTTCTTCATAAGGTAAATATAATTTCGAAGTGAAAAAACCGAAAAAACCAAAAAACATAAATCCTACAATCAATCCATATATCCATGATTTTTTACGCCTTAAATTCACACCATTATTTACAATTTCCATTTACTTAACACCTCACTTTTTTTAAGATGCAATGATCTGAACCGCTAATTCTTCTACATTGGTCACTTGCCAACTCTCTTGGTTTTTTTGCACCGTTACTTTCATCACATTTTTCGTTTTATCCGTTGTTCCATTCGCTCCAATCGTCACTGTATTTTGAAATTCTGCGATCACTTCCACCTGAGAAGCACCAATCTTATAATCTTGTAAGTATAACTTCATATCAGATGGCTTAGATACGTATGTGTCCCCCATTTCGAATGTATCCGTTGGATAAAAGAGCTGAAATACTTCATCTTTCATTAATTTTTTTGCCTGTTCTCTTCGTTCCTCATATCCCTGTTTTTCTCGATGAAAGGATAACTGAATAAACTTCTCTACTGCCGAAAGATACGATTGTCGTTCTTGTTCCTGTTCCGAAGGAAGTGTTTCTTTTACCTTCTTTTTCAGCTCTTCATTTTCAGTTTGTAACACCTGATTATGAACTTTTAATTGCTTTGTATCTCCCGTTTCATCGTTACGAGAATACAAATAGATGTTCAAAAAAGTAACGCCTGCAATGACAATTGCAAGCGTTACAAACCAGACTTTTCTTTTATCTTTTTCATTCGTTTCACTCACTGATTCCGCCTCCTTAACTTGCAATCTCTTATCCAATTTTGTTATCTTTTTAGTAACGTCTCACATGTCCTTTAAACACTTTACCCCAATATGGATTTGATAAATTTTCGATTGAGACACCTTTATTCGTTTGACAACCAATGAAAGTATTCTGGTCAATTACAATACCAACATGTCCGTCATGTTTGTACGTATCAAAGAAAATCACATCACCAGCTTTCATTTCCATTGGTGAAATTTGTGTACCAATTTTATTCAAGGTTTCTGTACTCACAGAACCCATTGGGCTTACATTCATTCCGACTTGCTCGAATGCCCAGCGTACAAAACTACTACAATCAAAAATCCCTCTTGCAATGTCATTTGTGTTACGTCCACCACCAAATACATACGTGGAACGTCCAATCCATTGACGACCCACATCGGCAACTTGTGAGCCAGAGGAACCTCCTCCTCCGCTTCCTCCGCCATTTACTGGTACGCCAGGTATATAATATTTCAGCACTGCATCAACATAAAGTGCGTCGCCATAGCACGCGCCGTAAGGAATCATTTCAGGTCTTACACAACGATACTTACCCGTATGTTTTTCTTTTTGATATTGCTCTGCGGAGAATTGAATGGCTAATTCTTTTGTATATTTACCTCCGTGTTTTGCAATGAAATCGAAGAATCCTGTTCCAAAATTATAAGCCTGCAAGGCGGTTTTTATATGATCCATATCACCTGGTCCCATAACACCGGCTCGCTCAATTGCATGCTTAAATTCTTGTACTCCCGCCCAAATGGAGTAATCAGGATCCGTAATACAATTGGGCCCTTTACAGTACTTAGTATTAAATGCTCCTTCGGAACTTTGCATCGGATCGAGTCCACGTCCACCACTCTCTTGTTGCATCTGAGCTAACATCAAGGGAACAAACCCTTCTATACCAAATTGCTGTGCATACTTTCGAACTGTCGGTTCCCATTTCAATACTTCAGCCGAAACATTCGCTGTCCCTATGCCCCCTTGTGGGTATGTAATATCCCCTTGCTTTTTATTACCCTCCATTCCGCCAATGAGTGTCATCGTAGCTCCTAATAGAATCGTTCCAAGGAGAAAAAGTAGACTCAGGGCAATCATAATGAGCCACTTTTTCGGAATAATCTTCAGTACAAGATGCATGAATTATGCCCCCCCACCAAACAACGCTAACTCTTCTTCTGTTACATCGACTTTAAATAAAATGTTCTTCACGGCACTGATGCATAAAAGAACATCTCCTGTTGGTAAAAACGGTATTTCATTCAGTTCACTTGTACTGATCTGTCCCGCAAACACCCGCCGTAACATATCGAGGTTGTTGCTGTCTTGTTGCATAATGAATTTGTACTGCGTAAGTTCAAATAGCGTCTTTATCTTTTCTACAGCTGCCACACTCGCATCCTCTGGCACGAAGTCCCGGATAGAATGACTTGCAAATACAATCCCTGCAAAATATTTCCGTGCTTCACGAGCAAACTTGATTGTAAACTCCACTGCATGTTGACTTCGCTCACTTGTATTGATGAGATAATGTGCTTCATCCATAATGACGAGATAACGAATGACATCATCAAATTGAATTTCCTTTCTATCAAATGCTTTCCACTGTGGTTTTCCATTTTCCAACATTTCATCCCACATTAAATTCATAACATTGAAGATTTGCGCTTGGTAAATCTCTGGCTTTAAGCTCATCAGATGTCGCAATGAAAAAAAGACGATTTGCTCTTCTGAGTAATCTTCTATTGTTGAAATACCATTAAATAAGTGCCCAAAGTTATCTACTAAATTGGTTAAATTTAAGATAATTAATTCTAAACGTTTTTTACGTGTACTACTCACATTGGCACGATGCTTCCCTGTGTCTATATCTTCATATAATTCTTTCTGTACAAAATATAAATAATCTGAAAGGATTGGATACTCTTCTACAGGTAAATTTGTGATGTTATTCATGGCACCTGGTTCATCATTCCACAATTCCTGTTCCACATACATTTTACGAAGTAAATTCTCGTACTCTTTAATTTCATCATCTTTCGCTTCTGGCGCAGTGAAACGGTAAAAAATACTCAATTTGGATAAATGTTGCGTAAAAGACCCCTCTTCTGTTTCAGCCGTTTTATATACTTGAAGTGGATTGATTTTCCCTTGTGATCCATCCAGTGCAATTTGTTTCCCGTCATACTCCTGTACAATCCCCTCAAATTCACCTGTAAAATCAAAGCCCCGAATCGGTTCTGGTGCAAAA
>NZ_NTRO01000092.1:0-14930 GCF_002560575.1 Bacillus sp. AFS023182
ATAATTGGGGTGCAGTTCAAATTCGCAAAGCTTTTTTTATGAATTACTTTTTGATTTTAACAAGTTGTACAGCTTCTGTTTCTTTCGTAGTATCTTGGATTTTATCTTTAGGGTCTTTAGCAAATTTCAGTACACCTACAGATTTTTCTTCACCATTTACTTTTCCGTATGCAGCGTCATCTACAATAGCAAACATATCCGCGTAAGAACGGGCGTCACCGATGATTGTATTACCTTCGTATTTTAATTTCGCTCCATCAATTGTTGCGTTTGCTACTTCTTCTTTCGCGAATAATACACCTTGGTCCGTTGTTACTGCTGGTAATTTATCAATTGCTTTTGTATTTTCTTTTTCAACTTTCTTAATCAATTCTTTTTTCACTAGTTCTTCACCAGTCTTTTTATCCATTACAAGTACTTTTTTACCTTCTAATGTCGCAAGTTTCATTTTGTACGTATTCTTTTCTTTGATATCAGATTTGTTTTTATCGATTACTTGATTAATTTGTTGTTCACTTCCGTAAGTAACCATACCATTTGCTTTTTCTCCTAATAAAGAACAGCCTGATAATGCTCCTAATGAAATTGCTGCTGCTAACCCAATACCTACTAGTTTTTTCATTTTCTTGTCTCCTTTTTTATACGTTATAGTAAATACAAATGTTAATGTTTTTTAAATTTAGAGAAGCAAAATTGTTTTTTGTTTAACCTCGGCTTCTGATTTCATTTTATAAGAATAACGTTTTTGTAACTATCGAGTTAGCTTACAGTAACATTACAATAATGTAATGCATTGAAAAGAGTTAAAAATGTGATAGGAAAAAGAAAATATAAAGATAAAATTTATAGTATGGGTACATATTGCAATAACAATGTCAGATTATAGATTGTATATTTGGTAAATAACATGTAAGGACATCTTAGTTTTGATATAATAAACACATAGGATTTGAAAATGAATATTCTTACTGTAAAGGAAAGTTTTTACGTGGAGTAAGTTTGAAATATGAGGTAATCCATAGGAGGAATTTAAATGTCTGTTTTTAAACGATTAAGAGATTTAACGATGTCAAATGTGTATGCGTTAATTGAGAAAGCAGAAGATCCAGTTAAGATGACGGATCAATATTTACGTGATATGCAGCAAGATGTACAAGAAGCTGAGAAGAGTGTAGCGGCTCAAATCGCGCTTGAGAAAAAGTTTAAATTATTGTTTGAAGAGCAAGAAGCACTTGTGAAGAAACGTGAAGAACAAGCACATATGGCAGTTCAAGCAAATAATATTGATCTTGCGCGCCGTGCGTTAGAAGAAAAGCAAAATGCAGAACAGAAGATGAATGAATACAAAGCAAGCTACGAGCAAAATAAAGCAGCAGCTGATAACCTTCGTGCAAAATTAGAAGAAATGCGCAAGCAATTAACAGAGCTAAAAAATAAACGTGAAACACTTGTAGCGCGTGTAAACGCAGCGAAGGCACAAAAGAGCATTAATCAAGCGATGTCCGGATTTGATGCCAATACTGCAAAAGCTGGTCTGAGCCGTATGGAAGAAAAGGCTCTTCAATTAGAAGCTGAAGCAGAGGCAAGCGGTGAAATTTATAAACAAGAAAAGTCGTTAGATGATGAATTTGCGGCTTTAAATAAAAACTCAGCTGTGGATGATGAACTAGCACGTATTATGAAGCAGTATGAGAAATAATATAGAATAGACACAGGAACCGACATGTCTGAAATAAACCATGTCGGTTTTCTATTATCTTTTAGAGGAGGTTTTGTAATGACATGGATGAATGTGTTAGCCATGCTCGTATGGACAGGAGCAAGTGCTGTTCTGTTATTTGCACTTATGTGGGTTGATTCTATTTTTACAAAGTACAATGATGTAGCAGAAATAAAACAAGGAAATATGGCAGTTACAACACGTTTTATTATGAAGTTGTTTGCACAAGGATATATTTTGTCACAATCGATTATGAAAGCAAACGACCTATGGCAAGCGCTTCTTGCATCCGCTGTTTCTTTCGTTATTTTATTAGTTGTTGAAATGTTTATTGAGTTTATTTTGAAAAAGCTGGTAGATTTAGATTTAGAAGAGGGGACGAAGCAAGGTCATGTGACTCATGCTTTATTAGCCGGTTCATTACATATTGTTGGGGCCCTCATTTTAGCAGCTTGTCTATAAAGAGAAAAGGAGGGATAGATCATGAGTTTATTCAAACGAATTAAAAATATAATGAAAAGTCCGGAGCCTGTGAAACCAGAGAAATCCTTACTCACGTTAGCACCTGGCGATATGGTTGAAGTTTCATTAGTAATGTATGAAGTGACCGGAAAAACAAGCCTGCATTCTCGTAATGAAATTGTTTTAACATTACAGGACGGGAAAACAATTCGCTATTTAAAAATCGAAAACCGTGAAAGTACTTATTATAAGCTGTATACACCAATTGATGGTCGTTTAGATTCCGTAGAGGAGATCCCAACGACGATTGAAATGGATGATATCGAGTACCATATGGAAGAACGATATAACGGATGTGTTGTTGCGATGGGAAAAACACCGTTTGCTGTCTCTGATGAACAATATGTGTGGGAGTTTCAATCTGATAATAGAAAGTTACTTCGTATTGAATGGCAAGATGGACGTACAATGATGTATGAGGGAGAAGCGATTCTTTCTGCTGATGTACAAATTATAAGGGCAACGTAAGGGGGCTTAATCATGTCAAACCGATTGTTTACCATGATTAAATCGTTCTTCATCCCTATCCTTGCCATTGTTACGTTACTTGTAATTGCTGGGTTTACATTATCAGGGTGTCAAAATGAGAAATCGATTCAGGACCGTTACCCGTTAGAATCCGTCGCAAAAGATGGTAAGCAAGAATCATATGTATATAGGGCTGCCAATAAATCAGTTCCAGAGATTGCAAAAGAACTGATTGATGAAAATAAGCCCAAGCAAGCATCTAAAGAAGATGAAAACCAGATGTTTCTCGTTTATCCTGACAAAATGTATAATTTGCAAAAGGATAAAGAAAAACCATCAGATACCATTATTGAAATAAGTAATACAGAATATGTGCGCCAAAATTACCAGCCATCTTTCTTACAAGGTTATATTTTGGCAAGTATATTAGACGATATATTTGATTCACGTAAATCGTATCATGGTGATTACCGCGGATATACAGATCGGAAAAACCATAAACCGGTTATTCCAGAAAGACCGCCTACAAAAGAAGAGAAGAAGACACCGCCGCCTATTACAAAGCAAGGTAAAGGTTCTATTATTAAGAGAAGTGATAAAGTAGATCCAAAGACCTCTGTAGGAGATAAAGGAAGCATTATAGAAAAAGAAACTAAAACGGTTCCACCGTCTACAGAGAATAAGGGAAAGATTATCAAATCACCAGGCGGTTCTACTGAATCTGATGTAAAACCGAAATCATCGATTAAAAGCCCGCCGAAGAATACGTCTCCCCCTAAAACAAGGGTTGGCGGTTCAGGGAAAATTACGAAGAGAAGATAAAGGAAATCCCGAGGAGCAGAGTAGATGCTTCTTGGGATTTTTTATGATTATTTACGCCTATTTTACAATTTCCTTACCTATAAACAGAATCTGTCCCCCGATAGCCAAAAGTAATATTCCACCTAATATATAAGGTAAATTGATAGGGTCTACGCCCTTCTCTAAAAATACTCCACTTGCCATTGTGCCTATTGAGCCAGCAAAATAATTGATCGAGCTCAGTAAGGCAATTGAAATGGTTGCATGCTCTGGGCTAATTTCTAAAAGTATTTTTTGTTGAGTAGCGAGTGTTGCCCATCCGGTACCACCCCAAAGGATTAAACAAAGGGCCAATAATACGGCACTTCCATGGAAAAGACTCATAAATATAAGTGAGAAAAACATGATACACATTAAGTACATTAATACGATCTTTGGTTTCTTATACAAATCTATTATCAATCCAATTACAAAACTTCCTGCAATCCCGCCGATACCCCACATCCAAATAAAGAGGATCGACTTCTGAAATCCATATGAAACAACGATGGTATCTAAGTATGTATACAAGCCTAAACTGCAAAAACTTAATATCATGGTGATAAGCATGACAAGTGAAGTTTTTTTGTTTTTGAACATACTTAGCCGCTCTTTTAATGTCGGCAAAGGGCTAGATTCTATCATAGGGAATTTAGCAAAGAGAGCAAATATCCCGATTACCCCAACGGTAACGATAAACCACATTGCCATGCGCCAGTCATAAGCTGATGCAATATATATACCGAATGGAACACCAATTACAGTTCCAGCGCTCATTCCAAGTAAAATGGTACTTAAAGCTCTTCCTTTTTGTTTTTCAGAAACGAATGTAACAGCAGCAGCTGATGCTAATGGCGCGTATATACCGGCGCCTATGCCGGCTATTCCTCTAGAAATTAATAGAACAATAAATTGATGGGTAACAGCGGTGATAAAGTTCGAGAGTGTAAAAAGAAATAATGCTGCTAATAACGTATGTTTTGTATTCGCTTTTCTCATAAATGTAGCAAACAAAGGAGCTGCAATCGCATAACAAATTGTGAATATGCTTACTGTTTGCCCAGCTGTTCCAATTGAAACATGAAAATCATCAGCAATTTGGGGCAAAATGCCTGCCATTATATAAGCATCTACTCCTAATGCAAACATTCCAAAAGTTAATAATAATATTTTGCTCAAAGTGAATCCTCCCTTAGATGAATTGGTCTATTTTTATCGTAACGAGTATAATAAAATTAGTGAAATTCATATTTTGAATGGGAGGTATGAGTAAAACTCATGACTATAGCTAGATATGAAGTGTTTCAAAAAGTAGTAGAGTTAGGGAATTTTACTAGAGCGGCAGAGCAATTAAACATGACACAATCAGCTGTGAGTCATGCGATTGCTAGTTTAGAAAGAGAGTTTGGTCATCCTTTATTACACAGAAATAAGCAGGCTGAAATTAGAAGAACCGAGTTTGCAAATCGTATTTTTCCACATATTCAAAATGTATTGAAGAGCGAAGCGGCGATTAAACAAGAAGTATCTATACAAAATAAGAGATTGGAGGGTACGCTCAAAGTCGGGGCGTTTACAAGTGCAGCATCACAAATATTACCGCCTATGTTATTACATCTTAAACAGAGTTACTCGGGTATTAAAGTTTTATTATTTGAGGGTACATATGGAGAAGTAATCGAGTGGATTGATAATGGCACAGTGGACATAGGGTTTATTTTAGAATCAGATGTAAAAAAACAAATACAATCAATCCCAGTTAGCAAAGATGAAATCGTATTAGGGTTACCGAAAAATCATCCGTTAACGAATCAAAAAGTAATTGATATTAGGCAAGTTGATGGAATGGACTTTATTATGCCAAAAGGGCCGTATCAGCCATTAGTAATAAAAAACTTATCTGATCACCAAGTATGTCCCAATATCATATTAGAGGTACTAAATTGTGAAACGATTGTTAATATGGTATCACAAAATATCGGGATTACAATGGGGCCAGAATTATTTTTTAAGTCACATAAAGATATTGAAATGAAAAAGTTAAAGCAAAAACAATATCGTTATATTCATTTAGCATTTAAAGAAAGATCGCCTATCATTGATGCCTTTTTTACATGTAATCAATTATCGATCCGTTCCTAAGGCTGTATGAAAACTAAAAAAGCCACCCTTTTTCGAAAGGATGGCTTTTCCGGTATAAATTAACTAAATAAAAAGCTCATGGCTGATAAAAAGACAGCGAACCCTAAAATAACTCCTACGACCTTCATATGACGCTTCCGACTCATTACAACGATTGCAATATATTCTCGAATCATCGCATTTGGCCAGTAATAGAAAGCAGTTTTGGAACCGATTCCTTGGCTATTTAATCCAGCTTGCTTTGCATATAATCCAGCGCGGAATAGATGAAAGTTGTTCGTTGTAAAGATGCTCTTATACTTGTCTTTTAATGAATCCATAATTTGTTTTGAGAAGAGCATGTTTTGATACGTATTGACGGAACGATTTTCTTGTATGGTATGTTCAATCGGAATACCCTTTTCAACAGCATACTTTTGCATCGCTTCAGCTTCAGGAAGATTTTCATCTGGTCCTTGTCCACCAGAAAAAATGATTGTGGGCGGAGTAGTGACAGCAGCCTGTTTCCAGTAAAAATCAATTGCTTTATTAATTCGACTTGCTAAAAGTGGTGGTACTTTATCGTTAATTAATCCACTGCCAAGAACGATAATGAAATCTTGATTACGCCGTGGTCTGTTAAATTGATACAGAAAATAAGCTGTTAAGAAAGTGGATATATGGAAAAAGAAATAGACACTAATGAAAAATACTCCTGTAAAGATCGGCTGGAAATGAGGAGATAAAAATCGTGTTGGATCCAATAGTGAGAATAGCATAGTGCATAAAATACCTAACCCAGCAATCAAAGTTAAACAGTTAGAAAAACGTCGGCCTTCTTTTCTCATCAAGATTCTTGCATTAAGAAATAGTCCAATCATTAAAGCGAATATACCAAAGGATAACATAAAAAGAATAATTAAAAATGGTATGATTGCAACGAGTCTAAGTATCCCATTATTCGAGCTGAGACCTAAATAAAGGAAAAGGATAAGGGATGAACAAAAGAATAAATTGAATAGAAATCCAATTAATAAGCTTCTGGGATCTTTTACATAAAAGAATAGAAAAATAAGGAATAAAATAAGCGTAATACTTCCAAAAAACATCAATTTTGTAAACACCTCAATTTTTTTATGAATAATGGCCTCATTTATTATATATTACATTTTGTAAATAACGTAGTTAAATGTTGTAGAATATCTTTTTTACTGTAAACATGCTATTTTTTTAGGCTCTTTTCATAAACTGAAAATAACATAATGAAAGTGAGTGATAGTATGCCTGCTGTTATCGATGGTGTAGTTATTGAAAACTGCAATGGGACCATTAATTTAGGTGATAAATATAATGTACATCCAATCGAACAAACGAAAGCATATAACGGTTCTGGATCGTCTAATGTAGGATTTTCTGTGAAAGCTTTTAATGGAATTAGTGCTACAGATGTGTATGATAATGATAAGGATGATCAAGTAATACTAACTACGCTTTAAACGTAATATGTAAAATTGTATAGAATTGTTGTATACGTTATATAATACAATTTCAATAAAAACTGTTGGTCATTCCTCTTTAGCAAGATTGTTAAATTAGAGGCTTAACATCTTAGTGAAAATCATACGTATAAGCAAAAAAAGACACTCATTTTGAGCGTCTTTTTTCATTTTAGTGATACCCTTTCGCAGAGTCTTTGTGAATTTTTTCTTTAAAGATTGTGTAGCTCCACAATTGATAGCCGATAACGATTGGTACCATTACCATTGCGACGAAGAACATAATTTTTAAGTTTAATTCACTTCCTGCTGCTTGGTATAACGTTGTACTGTATGCATCATTAATACGTGATGGTAACATTCTTGGGAACATACCTGCAAATCCAGTTGTCATAAACATTGCGATTGTTAGACAAACAAATGTGAATGCGAGACCAATTTTATGTTTGTAAACCATAATAATTGCCAGGACACTCATTAACATTGCAAGCGCTGGAAGAATGAATAGTACAGGATACTCCGTAAAGTTTTGGAACAAGTTTGTACGGTTTGCAGTTGCCACATAGAAGATGGCTAAAATGATGGCAGCTGCCATTGAAAATGGTTTTGCGATTTTATAAGCACGATCTGATACTTCACCAGTTGTCTTAATCATGACCCAAAGTGCGCCGGATACGACAAAGATTGCTGTGAAGAAAAGACCACCTAAAATACCGTAATGATTTAATAAGCTAAGTAATGTTCCTTCATAACCATCTTTTCCGATTTGCAGTCCATAGTATAGGTTTGCAAATGTAACACCGAATAAGAATGCGATGAGGAAACTACCAATTGCAAATGCCCATTTACAAGTACTTTGCCAAATTGGTGAATCATCTTTATGCATAAATTCAAGCCCTGCTGCACGAGCAAAAAGAGCAAGTAATACTAAAAACAATGGTGTATATAAGTAGCTAAACATATTTGCATATGTGATTGGGAAGGCGGCAAATGTTGCACCGCCCGCTGTAATTAACCATACTTCGTTACCGCCCCAGAACGGTCCGATTGCTTCTTGCATTTGATTTCGTTCTTTCCGATCTTTCGTAACGAATGGGAAAATCATTCCGTTACCGAGTGCATAACCATCGAGAATGAAGTAAACTGTCCAAATCACGCCCCATAAACCGAACCAAATAACTGCAAGCATATCATGAGACATGAGCTACACCTCCCTTAGTAGGTTCTTCCAATGCTGCTGGTCCTTTTTTCGCGAACTTCAGCATGAGGTATACATCTGCGATTAAGAGCAATGTGTAGAACAATACTAAACTAATTAATGAGAACCAAATCTGCGGGACGGAAATTGGTGAGACAGCTTCAGCTGTGCGCATCAATTTGTATACCGTCCATGGCTGGCGACCTGCTTCAGCAACAATCCATCCAGCGTTAATCGCAACATATGGAAGTAAGACAGACCACATTGTAATTTTTAAGAAACGTTTTGAGTTTTCTAGTTTTCCTTTTCGGTTTAAATAGAAACCAAACCAAGTGAGTGCCATGAAGAATACGCCAAGTGCAACCATTAAACGGAAGCTATAGTAAACAAGGTTTACGTTCGGACGATCTTCTTTAGGGATATCTTTCAAACCGACAATTTCTCCATCAAATGAGTTTGTATAGAAGAAGCTGCCGAGTTTTGGGATTGTAAATAATTCGAAGTTCTTCTCATTCTTCACATCGGGAATTTGGATGATTGAGAAGCCTTGACCTTTACCAGTTTCCCAAACTGCTTCCATCGCAGCACCTTTTGCAGGTTGCATTTTTGCAGCGAAAGCACCAGATTGGTGACCGATGAAAGGTGTTGCAGTTGCTGCTAATAATCCTAAAACTAAACCAAATTTAAATGACTTTTTAAAGAACTCCACCTCGTTTTTACGTAATAAATGATACGCACTGATTGCCATAACGAAGAAAGAACCAACGATATAACAACCAACAACTGTATGGAAGAACATATGCCATGCATATGGATTGGTAACAAGTGCCCAAAAATCATTTAATTCAGCGCGGCCATTACGCACTACGTAGCCAACAGGGTTTTGCATAAAGCCATTTGCTGTAATGATCCAAAGCGCGGAAATATTTGTTCCAAGTGCAACCATCCACATACAAAAAGCACGAAACTTTGGTGAGATTTTATCTTTACCGAATAACCAAATTCCCATGAAGGTAGATTCTAAGAAGAAAGCAACAAGCGCTTCGATTGCGAGTGGTGATCCGAAGATATCCCCCATGTATTTTGAGTACTCTGACCAGTTTGTCCCAAATTGGAACTCCATCGTAATACCGGTTATGATACCCATGACGAAGTTTATCGTAAATAGCTTACCCCAGAAATTCGCCATTTTTCGATAAGTTGGGTTTAATGTGCGTGCATATTGTGTTTCCATACACGCTACTAAAATAACAAGTCCGATTGTGAGTGGTACAAACAAAAAGTGATAAAAAATAGTAATTGCAAATTGAAAACGACTCAGTAACAGAACGTCGGACATAATAAAGTTTCACTCCTTTTTAACATTATCTACATCTAGTTTATAGTGAAAATGTGAGCAAAGTATGGGACAGTTGTTACAGAGCTGTGTGTATATTATGAAGAAATTATGTCGGTTGTCTGAAAAATTATATATTTGCAATAAAGTAATATCCTTTTGGGATTTTTTAGATTTTGGTACACTGAGTATGTAGACTATATAAAAGAAAAGAGGGTCTTTTTGCTATGAAGTCATTAGAAGAGATTTTGCAGTATAATGAAAAATTCGTTGAAGAGAGAAAATATGAAGAGTATGAGGCTGGGAAATTTCCAAACAAAAAGATGGTAATTATTTCTTGTATGGATACACGCCTTGTTGAATTATTGCCAAAAGCAATGAATATGCGTAATGGCGATGTGAAAATTATTAAAGTAGCGGGCGCTGTTATTTCACATCCATTTGGAAGTATTATGCGTAGTATTTTAGTTGCTGTATATGAGCTTGGTGCAGATGAAGTATGTGTTGTTGGTCACCATGATTGTGGTATGGCAAAAATACAGGCGAGCAGTACAATTGAAAAGATGAGAGAGCGAGGCGTTTCAGAAGAAAAATTAGATACACTTCGCTATTCTGGAATCGATTTAGAGAAATTCTTACAAGGATTCTCTAGTGTAGAAGAAAGTGTAGAACATAGCGTTTCTGTACTTCGTAACCATCCATTACTTCCAGCCGAAGTACCGGTTCATGGTCTTGTGATTCACCCTGATACAGGGAAATTAGATCTTGTTGTGAACGGCTACGAAGCTTAAGATTTTACTCTGTCATCCTTTTTATCTGGGACTGGATCAAATCCTCCTGGATGAAAAGGATGACATTTTAATATACGTTTTAGCGTTAGCCAAAATCCTTTGAAAGTGCCGTGTTTCTGAAAGGCTTCTAATCCATAATGCGAACAGGTTGGATAAAAGCGGCATGCAGGTGGTGTCATCGGGGAAATAAATTTTTGATAAAAGCGTATGATACCTATAAAAATCTGTTTCATAACCGTCTCCTTTTCAGCATATTCTTCTAGTATTATAGCACGGCTATACATAATACTTTACTAATTCGGATTTCCGTTATATCATATTGGATATAACGGAATTAAATTGAAAGCGGGAGAGATGTATTATGCCATCAGTAGAAAGCTTTGAATTAGATCATACGATTGTAAAGGCACCTTATGTAAGACATTGTGGTGTTCATAAAGTGGGTAGTGACGGTATTGTGAATAAATTTGATATTCGTTTCTGCCAACCGAATAAACAAGCGATGAAGCCAGATGTGATTCATACGTTAGAACACTTACTAGCATTTAATTTACGTAAATATATTGATCGTTATCCGCATTTCGATATTATCGATATTTCACCAATGGGTTGCCAAACAGGATATTATCTTGTTGTAAGTGGTACGCCAACAGTTCGTGAAGTCATTGATTTATTAGAACTTACATTAAAAGATGCGGTTCAAATTACAGAAATTCCAGCTGCAAATGAAACACAATGCGGTCAAGCAAAGCTTCATGATTTAGAAGGAGCAAAACGCTTAATGAATTTCTGGTTAAGCCAAGATAAAGATGAACTTGGGAAAGTATTTGGTTAATAGATGAAAAAGAGCTGCCTGTGAAAAGGCAGCTCTTTTAGTCCATGTGTATGTCATCTCTTATCGAAGCGACGATAGATGAGAAGGCACAGTTACTTTTGAAAGAACATAGGGGGCGAGCTCACAAACAAAAATTTAGCTGGCTTTTCCGTATGATTAAACCAATTGTGTGGTGTAGCAGATTCCATATGAATGCTGTCGCCAGGATGTAGATCATGCTCCTCGTTTTCTAATAGAATGGTGAGTACACCCTCTAGTACAAATACGAATTCCTGACCATTGTGAGAATAAGGATTTCCTTTTTTTTCACCAGGATGAAGCGTCACTAAAATCGGTTCGAAATGTGGGTTTGAAACATTTCCAGAAAGATTCGTGTAAACAAAATGAGAGTAATTTACATGTTCTTCATTTTGCAGGCCGCGGCGTATGATATTTGTATTTGTTTTTTGCTCTGCTGCGAAAAAATAGCTAGGACTGATATGAAGTGCTTCTGATATTTTTTTCAAAGATTCTAGTGTAATAGAAGATTTCGAGCGTTCTACTTGAGAGATAAAACTAATAGATAGATTTGTTTTTTCAGAGACTTGTTTTAAGGTCATTCTTTTTTCTAAGCGAAGAGCTTTAATTTTGTTTCCGATATTTTCGTACATATGACAATCCCTCGAATAAAGTATTGGATAGAATTTTTCTTATGAAAGAAGTGTAAAGGAAAGTTTTGAGTTTTGCAAATTATCATTAAAAAATTCAGAAAAATTAGATAGGTATATTGTAAATTTATTTTTTCTGCATTATAATGACCCTAAGTGTATAGATGATATGAATTGCGTTTTTTTTTACGAAACAAATTGAAGTGACACTTCAATTTGTTTTATCCTTAGTTAAATTCAGTGATGGGAGGAAGAAACATGTATCAAACATTTAAAGGGGCATATCCAGTTATTATTACACCGATGAATCAAAACGAAGAGATTAATTGGGAAGGTTTGAAACAAAATATTGAGCACTTCATTCAAGAAGGTGTAGCAGGTTTAGTTGTTAACGGGAGTACGGGAGAGTTTGTCAGTTTAACGAAGGAAGAGCGTTTTAAAGTTGTGGAAACAGCGGTGGAGCAAATTAACGGGCGTATTCCGCTTCTTGTCGGAACGGCGGCTGAAACGACAAAAGAAGCGATTGAATATACGCAGCAAGCGGAGAGAGCGGGTGCGAGTGGTGCATTACTTATTAATTCATATTACGCTCACCCAAAAGAAGAAGAGATTTATGAACACTTTAAAGCAGTAGCGGAATCCGTTCAGTTTCCAATTATGATTTATAATAATCCATTTACATCTGGTGTTGATATTAGCACAGAAACGATTCTTCGCGTCGGTCGTGATATAGAGAATGTTACGCATGTAAAAGAATCAAGCGGTGATATTCGCAAAGTTCGTGATATTACAAGAAAAGGAAAAGGGGATATTGAAACATTCTGCGGTGCGGATGATTTAGTATTAGAATCTTTTTTAGTTGGCGCAACAGGGTGGATTTCAGTTGCAGGTAATGCGGTGCCAAAACTTGTAACGGAACTATTTGATGCAGTGCAAAATAAGGAACTAGAGAGAGCTTGGGAGCTATACGATAAAATTTTACCGTTATGTAGTTTTATTGAAGAATCAGGGAAGTATGTTCAAATCATTAAGAGAGTAATGGATTTAAAAGGGCAAACTGGTGGTCCGTCTCGCAAACCACGTCGGCCATTAACAGAGGAAGAAGATCAAAAGTTACAAGGAATTTTAGAAAACCTATTAACATTACAAAAATAAGAAGGGAGAGAGAGTATGCTAACGACAAGCCAAGATTTAAAACCAAAAGTTCAAGCGTTCCTGGAAGGGAAAAAGGAATTATTTATCGATGGGAAATTCGTTCCAGCAGTAAGTGGAAAAACATTTAACGTTTGGAATCCAGCGACAGAGGAAGTACTTGCTGTCGTATGTGAGGCAGGAGAAGAAGATGTGGATCTTGCAGTGAAAGCTGCTCGTAAAGCATTTGAAGAAGGAACTTGGTCAAAAATAAGTGCAGCAGAACGAGCACACTTGATTTACAAGCTTGCAGATTTAATCGATGAGAATAAAGAAGAACTGGCGCAACTTGAGGCACTAGACAATGGAAAACCATATAAACAGGCGCTTGAAGATGATATTGCAGGAACAGTTGATCATTTCCGTTATTATGCGGGATGGGCAACAAAGATTCTTGGGCAAACAATCCCAATTTCACCGGAATATTTAAACTATACACGCCATGAACCAATTGGCGTTGTCGGACAAATTATTCCGTGGAACTTTCCATTATTAATGGCTGCTTGGAAGTTAGGGGCAGCACTTGCAACAGGTTGTACAATTGTTTTGAAACCAGCAGAGCAAACACCGCTCTCTCTTCTATATACAGCGCAGTTATTTAAAGAAGCTGGATTCCCAGATGGTGTAGTCAATTTTGTTCCTGGTTTTGGCGGAGGTGCTGGTGAAGCGATTGTGAATCATCCGGATATCAATAAAGTTGCTTTCACAGGATCAACTGTTATTGGAAAAGGGATTATGCGTAAAGCAGCGGAAACGATAAAGCACGTCACATTAGAACTTGGCGGGAAATCACCAAATATTATTTTAGAAGATGCTGATCTTTCAAAAGCAATCCCTGGGGCATTTAACGGCATTATGTATAATCATGGTCAAAACTGTAGCGCAGGCTCACGCGTATTTGTTCAGCGAAAGCATTATGAAAAAGTCGTTAGTGAATTAGGAACAATGGCGAATGAAGTGAAAGTAGGACATGGATTAGATCCTGAAACAGAAATGGGACCTCTCGTATCGAAGAAGCAACAAGAACGTGTACTTAGCTACATTAAGAGCGGAATAGAAGAAGGCGCAAAACTTATAGCGGGCGGCGTGAAGGAATTTGAAAAAGGATATTTCGTGGCGCCTACTGTATTTGCAGATGTAACGGATAATATGAAAATTGCGCAAGAAGAAATCTTTGGCCCAGTTGTTTCTATCTTACCTTTTGATGAGATAGAAGAAGTCATTGAACGAGCAAATAATACACCGTACGGTTTAGCGGCTGGTGTATGGACAGAAAATGTAAAAACAGCGCATAAAGTTGCGAATCAATTAAAAGCAGGTACAGTGTGGATCAATAGTTATAATTTAGAAAATGCCGCATCGCCATTTGGAGGATATAAACAATCTGGTATCGGCCGTGAAATGGGTTCGTATGCGCTTGATAATTATACGGAAGTGAAGAGCATTTGGGTGAATTTGGAGTAGATCGAGAGAAGGATATGGATACCATATCCTTTTTTTCTACAAAAATATATGTCTATTTTTTGTTCAAAAAGGGAGGATGAATGATGAGAGGGGAATAAATCCAAAACTAGATGTGCATCCAGCTGATACAACAGGTTCGTATGCGTTAGCATTTATTTCTGGTGGAATTATTGCTGGATGCGGGGCGCTTTGTTATTGGTTTATTGTCCAGAAGCCGATTGAGGTAAACTAAGTAAAAAAACGGTATGCGTTAGAGAAGAATCAAAAAGCTTCCTGTATAAATAAAGTGAACCCCATTAAT
>NZ_NTRO01000093.1:0-26899 GCF_002560575.1 Bacillus sp. AFS023182
ATAATAATTGACAGCATCCAAAACGGATGCTTTCTTCTTTGTTATATAGAAATTATATAATAATGAGGAATGTGAACAAGTATATAACTATACAATGTATAGAAAGGTTTCTGACATGTTACCCCATGTCTGTGGAGGGCACTTACTTAAGGAAGGGAAGTGCTCTCTTTCACATTTTGAGAAGGACAAGCATATATTATAGTGTAGGACAAGCTCAATCGCTTATCCTATCCTATTGACTCCTTTCACAAATTTTAGCATCTGCTAACGCGGATGCTCTTTTTATTGAACAAAATTGACATTTGAATAGGAGTGCAAAAATATTTTATATTCAAATAAAAGGATATTTATGTTAAAAAATAGAATTTTTACCTTTAGTGGGTAATTTAAACTAAGGGGTATAAATTCGATGCGAAAAGAAAAGGTTTTGTTAAAGCGATGGAAGGCGGATTTACAAGCTGTTCAAGAAGAGAAGCGGTTGAAGAAGAAGACTAAGAAAAAGAATAAGAAATATAGCATTACTGGCAATACAGCTGACTTTATGAATGGTAAGAACACTTATCGTAAAGAGAATGGGGTATGGAAACAGAGAAATAAATAATGTGAGGATAAATGAATTTGATTAAGTTTATAGCAATTATCCTAGGCGCTACCTTTATAGGTTTAGCGTCTTATTTTATTTTGCGAAGGAAGTGATGGAATGGAGCAATGTGGATGGTTTATTGCTGGGTTCATACTTTGCTTAGTGATTATAATTCAATTCATTAAAGCAAAGGAAGTAAAGGAATTAGATTAATAAGGGAGTGAGAGTAATGTGTGAGCATAAGTATCAAATGTTAGATAGTGAGACTACTGCTTTTAATGCTAACAATAAACAATTCGGTATGGATGTCTCTGCTATTTTCTTGATATCCAATATCGTGAAAAGAGGATTGAGGGTGAGGATAGATGGAATGTAACGGTAAGTTGTTAACAGAAGAACAAATAGATCGGTTGCAATTCATGCTTAATAACTATTATAAGAAGAGCACGGACATTTGTTCCTGTGATGTGGAACGAGTGTTGAACAAAAAAGAAATGGAACTAACTAAAGTTGAGAAGGCAATTGTTATTGCTACAATTCTTCATGCTATTGATGAGGAAGAACTTGAAGAATATGTGGAGTTAGAAAAGTTACTACCATTAATTAAAGTGCTTGATGGATTATATGAGAACAAAACACCGAAAGTGAAGAAAGAAACTACAGTTAGTTTAATTAATAAACTGATTGATGATTTCTTAAAAGGAAACAAAGCGGTGGATACCAATGAAACAAAACAAAACAACAGAAGCGTAAGTTCTATGACAGCGGTGAGTGGAAGAGTATACGTGAACAAGTAAATGCTGATACAAAATACATTGCTTATGGTGCAGGTCCAGGTACAAATAAACGTTTTGTACATGTAGAACTATGCGAAACAAAAGACTATGAGAAATTTAAACGCAGCTATGATAAATACATGAAGTTACTTGCTAAAATTTTGAAAGATAATAAACTTTCAGTCGAAAAAGGATTATGGACTCACTATGATGTAACGAAGTATCTTGGCGGTACAGACCATGAAGATCCGCTTGATTATTGTGTATCAGAGGCACAATTCCGTGCTGATGTGAAACGTGCATACAATGATTCTAATATTGAAGTATCTGTACCAGAAAAACCATCAAAACCAGAAGAAGTACCAACAGCAGTAACAGATGGAGTTGCATACATTAATGGTTACAACGTGAATTTACGTAAAGGACCAGTTGCAAGCTACTCTAAAATTCGTCAGTTAAACAAACCAGAATCATATGTTGTGTGGGCTGAAAAAGACGGATGGTTAAACCTTGGTGGAGAGCAATGGATTAAATACGATTCTTCTTATGTGAAATTCGATAAGAAAAGCACAGTTGATTCATCGGTAGGTAAACGTGTTGTGTCCAAGGTGGACAACCTACGTTTCTATGATTCTCCATCTTGGCAGGATAAAGATGTAGCTGGCACAGTTGATGCAGGATTAGGATTTACTATCGATGCAAAAGTAACTGTCAATGGCTCACCACAATACAAAGTTCATAATAGTAGAGGGAAAACTTTCTATATTACAGCTAATAATGCATTGGTATATGTGAAGTAACAAATAAGACCGCTCTCAATAGAGGCGGTCTTATTTACTTTCGTACTTTAAACTATTGCTATTCCCCACATACTGAACTCGTTATGATATTCAGTTCTTTCAATACATACCCCAAATTCTAAATCATCACCTACTAATATAAAATCTGCAGACCCAGTTAGAAATCTTGATATAGTTGATAGCGCTTCTAAATTATCAAATACTTCAGTAATGTTCAGCTTAACTGCTTCAAGTTTGCCTCCTCTAGAGAAAAATAGTCTTCCTTGATTAACTGGAAATTTAATAGTTTTAATTGTTTCTTTTAACAGCGCTATTGATAATTTTCTATTTTCTTTATAATCTGTGTCACCAAAAATTTTTATGTCTGAATTTTTTTCTAGCTTACTATATAATTCTTTACAAAATAAATCATTAGATTCTGCATCCATAAATGATTCCATAGAAATCGTAACAATACTAGAAAGTTCGTTTATAAGTTCTTTTCTATTAGCGTTTCTTTTAGCTTTTCTTTTAAGAATCTCCATTCGACTTTTATCCACATTACTCAAAATTTTTCACACCTTTTTTTTATTTTTTACCTGTTTTCTTGTAACCCTCAAAATCCTCAGGATAATGTCCATCTTCCTGACCGTATCTCCCTTTCTTCCAAGGATTTCCACTTGTATTATCTGCAGTATGGAAATGGGGCCCTCTTCCCATTTTATCTTCTTTATGTTCGATAATATACTTTGTTTCACCTTTAAAATTAGTGTACTCCTCTACCCATCTATGTTCAGTAGTCCCATCAAATACTTGAACAGGGTTTTTACGCGGAGTAGAGTTAGGAATTCCAGCGGTTCGTCTTGCTTTCCGATATGCACCATTATTAGTTAATAATTTACCTTGTCTCTCAAGATGATCCTTATAATTTTCAGTGGCTTTAGCAGCTTGGGCTGCATCTGCAGTCATTTTCACACCTTTCACCATTTTAGCAAGCTTCCCAACGGGTGTAACACACAGAACCATCATTCCACCAGCTGACACTCGATCCAACCATGAAAGTTTATCGCCTGTTGATGGATCTATACCTTATAGTTAATAGGAGATGTAAGCGATGGAAATGCAAATTTTCGATGTTAACGAATCTGTTTCATGTATCATCAAAGTACCAGCAGAACCAAAAGAATACACATTTTTATTCCGCAAGGATTCAATTTTGGGTGAGCCGGTATTTTTATTAGAAGATGAGAGGCAGTATAGTTTGATGAATGAAGAGATAGTTACTAAAATAGGTGCAATTACATCGGAGCAACTCAAGAGGGATTTTTTTTGGGATTTAAAGGGTTGGGTATGGATTGAGGTTGATGACATTGGTTTATACAGAAGAAAGGCAACAAATCAAGAGGTAGAAATGTATAAGTATGTAAAAGGAAATATAAAAGAGAATTTAGCTGATAAAGTGAAAGTCCCTCTCGAGTGAGACGGGCTTTTTCGTTAATTTAGGGTAGGAGCAGACCAATTGGACTTGAAAATCATTTTAACTCCAGATCTTTCAAGGTTTGCTTTTGCTATATTATTACATTCTTGATGTTATGGGGTTTCCTGGAAGATCATTAATTCTTCTACATGCTAATCATTTCTTTTGTAGTTTTACATCAAAAGAAAGGTGAAGTAAGGCAATATAATCATCTGGGATATCATTTCCGAAATACTCGTCTACTTCAATTTTTTGCTCACATTTTGCTCACAAATGATATAAAAACGCGTGAAAAAATATGAAATTCATTTTAATATATAAAATATAATATAACAAATAAAAAGAGCTATAAATGCTTGTTTAATAGGCATTCACGGCTCTTTTGTATTTTTTATATTATACAAAATGAACAATCTTAAAACTGTTCATTTTTCTCCCAAGATTCAACGATATAATGAGCAATTGTCGGATTGAATCCTTTTCCAACCAAGAACATAATCGCAGCAACTTCTGTCATAGCATGTTCTGCGGATGTGTGTTTTGCCTCATTCATTCCGTACTCTACCCATGGTTTTACGAAGTCCAACACAGGTTTCTTTAATGATAAAAATTGTGTACCAACAACTTGTTGAATTTGTTGTTGTGTAGGTTCAGCTGGAATTGAAGGTGTAGGCGGCCCCGGTGGTAAGATTTGTATTTGTGCTGGGTCTAATGATGGTGTTGGTGGTGAAACACGTGGATCCTGGTATGATTGATACATTTGTGGTTGCTGATATAGAGGTTGTTGAGCTACATATGGATTCTGCTGGTATTGAGTTTCATGAGGTTGCTGAGTTACGTATGGATTTTGCTGGTACTGAGTTTCATGAGGTTGTTGAGTTACGTATGAATTTTGCTGGTACTGAGTTTCATAAGGTTGTTGAGTTAAGTATGAATTCTGTTGATATTGAAATTCTTGTTCTTGTACTTCTTGCTCCCGGGTTTCAAACTGCTGCTCTTGAGATTGTTGTTCTTGATCTTGAGGATAGTATGGTTGCCCTGGATAAGGTTGTTGATTATTATAGAACATTTTTATTTCCTCCTTCATGATCGTACGTACAAAACAGTCTATGGGCGGACAAGAAAATATGTGATGAAAAAATGAGAGCGTGTTACAATAAGAAATTGGGTGAAGATAAATGAAAAAACAAGAACAAATACAAAAAACAGTTGCTTTTGTAAAGAATATTTTAGAAACAGATGCCAGTGGGCATGATTGGTATCACATTGAGCGTGTACATAAATTAGCGATTTCTTTGTCTGAAAAAGAAGGTGGAGATCGTTTTGTAATTGAGATGGCAGCTTTACTTCACGATGTAGCAGATGAGAAGTTAAATGAAAGTGAAGAAGCTGGTATGAAAAAAGTTTCTGATTGGCTAGAAGGATTGGATGTTACTGAAGAAGAAAAGAAGCAGATCATTCATATTATTGCGAATATGTCATATAAAGGCGGACATGGCGGTAATGTAGAAACATTGGAAGGAAAGGTTGTTCAAGATGCAGACCGACTAGATGCACTTGGTGCAATTGGTATTGCACGTACGTTTGCTTATGGCGGTGCGAAAGGTCGTTTAATGTATGACCCAAATATTCCACCCCGTGAAGGAATGACGAAAGAAGAGTATCGAAAAAATAATGATCCATCGTTAAATCATTTCTATGAAAAGCTTTTGAAGTTGAAAGATTTAATGAATACAGAAGCTGCAAAAAAAGAGGCTGAAGTTCGTCATCGCTATATGGAAGAGTTTATCGAACAATTTATGAAAGAGTGGAATGCACAAATATGAAAATGCTAACAGTAGAAAACGTATCAAAATCATATGGGGATAAACCATTATTTGATGGATTATCATTTAGTATTGCAGAGGGACAACGTGCAGGGATTATTGGTGTAAACGGTACAGGGAAATCTACATTATTAAAAATTATTGCAGGCATAGAGATTCCTGATACAGGTGATATGACGCATACACGTGGTTATACAATTAGCTATTTATCACAGCAACCGGATTTTAATGAGAATTTAACAGTGCTTGAACAAGTGTTCCACGGTGATACACCGTTAATTCGCCTTCTTCGTGAATACGAACAAGCCTTATTAAACATAGAAAAAGACCCAAGTAATGAAAAAGTGCAAGAACAATTATTTGCAGTGCAGCAACGTATGGATGCGATGAATGCATGGGAAGCAAATGCGAATGCAAAATCACTTTTAACGAAGCTAGGCATTACAGATTTCACAGCAACTGTGGGGAACTTATCTGGTGGGCAAAAGAAACGCATTGCAATGGCGCAGTGCTTTATTGAAACACCGGATTTGTTAATATTAGATGAGCCAACCAACCATCTTGATCATGAAACGGTAGAATGGCTAGAAGAGTACTTAGCACGTTATACAGGAGCAGTTTTACTTGTAACACATGATCGTTATTTCTTAGATCGTGTTACCAATCGTATTTTTGAACTAGATGGCGGCAAGCTGTATAGCTATGAAGGAAACTACAGTACATTTTTAGAAGCAAAGGCACTTCGTGAAGAGCAAGAATTAGCGCAAGAATCAAAGCGTCAAAACTTATATCGCCGCGAACTTGCTTGGATTCGTCGTGGTGCGAAAGCTCGTTCTACAAAACAAAAAGCACGTATTCAGCGCTTCGAAGAATTGAAAGAACAAGAAGGTCCAGCAGCGAAGCAATCTGTGGATATTTCACTCAGCGGGAGCCGATTAGGAAAGAAAGTGCTCGAATTAAAAGATGTGACGAAAAAGTTTGGTGATAAAACGGTCCTTCATAACTTTAATCATATTGTGAAACCAGGCGATCGAATTGGTATTATTGGGGCTAATGGTAGCGGGAAATCATCTTTATTAAATATGCTTGCAGGCAAATTATCACCTGACAGTGGTGAAATTGAAGTTGGACAAACTGTGAAAGTTGCTTATTATACGCAAGAAAATGAAGAGATGAATTTAAATCAACGGATGATTGAATATATTAAAGAAATTGCAGAAGTCATTCATACAACGGATGGTAAAGTCATTGGAGTATCCCAAATGCTTGAGCGTTTCTTATTCCCACCGCATTCACATGGAACACCACTTGGTAAACTATCAGGTGGTGAAAGAAGACGTCTATATTTATTACGTCTTTTAATGGGAGAGCCAAATGTACTTCTATTAGATGAGCCGACCAACGATCTAGATACACAAACGTTAACAGTACTAGAAGACTATTTAGAAGATTTCCCAGGTGTCGTTCTTACTGTATCGCATGATCGCTATTTCTTAGATAAAGTAGTAGATGAATTATTTATCTTTACTGGTGGCGGAGAAGTTCGTGAATTCCTAGGAAGCTATAGTGATTACCTGGATATACAAAAGGCGCAAGAACTATTAGAAAAAGTAGAAGTACAGAAAGAAAAGAAAGTGGAAGAGGCTCCAAAGCAACAACGTAAGCGTAAACTTTCATATCACGAACAACGTGAATGGGAAACGATTGAAGATACGATTGCAGGGCTTGAAGAGAAGCTTGAAACGATTGGAGAAGAACTTGCAAATGTGGGTTCTGATTTCACAAAGGCACAAGAGCTTTCTGAAGCGCAGCAGCAAACAGAAGAAGAGCTAGAAAAAGCGATGGAACGTTGGAGCGAACTATCTGACATCGTTGAAGGTTTAAAATAAAAACAAGCTGCATATATTGAAATGTAAAGAGAAAAACTTTACACTATGAGTAGAACTTATTTTAGGAGGGAAAAAATGAGAACATCTAATCCAATGTTGAAAAAAGAAGCCTTTCGTAAACAAGGAGCAAATGCGTCTGCGATGACAATTGGTGGAGCTGTAGGCAAAACATTTATTATGCTTGTTTTGCTTCTTGCAACGTCTGTCTATTCATACATACAGATGTATACTGGGAAAATGCAAATGCCTGTTTTAATTGGAGCATTAATTGTGGCTGCAATTATCGCATTTGCGGCTATCTTCTTCCCAAAAATGGCGCCTATTACGGCACCTATTTATGCAGCTGTTGAAGGGATTGTCCTAGGGAGTATTTCAGCGGTATATGCGATTCGTTTTGACAATTCTATTATCTTAAATGCTGTATTACTAACAATTTCAATTTTATTTGCAATGTTAGTTTTATACGCAACTCGTGTTGTAAAGGTAACGGATAAGTTCCGTACTGGCATAATGGCCGCAACACTTGGGATTTTGGTTATGTACTTGATCGTTTTTCTATTAAACATGTTTGGTGTTACTGTTCCGTATATTCACCAAGGTGGAACAATTGGCATCATCATTAGTGCAGTTGTGATCATCGTTGCTGCATTAAATCTATTACTAGACTTCGATTTAATCGAAAATGGCGCACGTAGTGGAGCTCCAAAATATATGGAGTGGTACAGTGCGATGGGTCTAATGATGACATTAGTATGGTTGTACTTAGAAATTCTTCGTTTCGTTTCTTACTTTGCGAAAAATGACTAATTGAAAGAAACCCTGTATGTTTCAAACATGCAGGGTTTCTTTTTGTGTTTCTTAAACTCAAAATTGATATTTTTAAATCAAGAAGAATTTGTTTTATATGGTGTAATATGGATGGCGAGAGTGCTAAGAAGTATTCATTTATCGCAGAGGGAAGAGATGATGATGAAAGAAAAGAAAGGACTATTAATAAACTACTAGGAAAGAGCTTTTTTATTGAATGAGATGACGCTTTGACTTATCTATCTGCTGCATCTAAGAAAAAACTTAAATGTGAAAGTAAAGTTAAACCGAATATTTTTTATCTGGAAAAAATACTGTATCAAGTGACATACGGATGGCTCAAGGAGGAAATTACATATCTTGTAGCGAGGTATAAGTGAAAAAATTAAGTGTTAAACATTTTAAGAAATTTTGCATGATTGAAACATGCAGAATTTCTTTTTTTTATTTTATTAGATTCAAAGTGGGCTTTTCCTTTTAGAAATATATCATTTTACATTTTTTACCTAACTTCTATTTTTTTCTACAATAAAGAAAAAAATGTGAGGTGGTATCAATATGATGAATCGAGTTGTATTAATTGGAAGATTGACAAAAGATCCAGAACTATACTACACAAAGCAAGGGATTGCTTATGCACGTATATGCGTTGCGGTAAATAGAGGGTTTCGAAATAGCCTAGGAGAGCAGCAAGCAGATTACATTTACTGCGTTGTCTGGAGAAAATCGGCTGAAAATGTATCAGAGTATTGCCAAAAAGGTTCGCTAGTTGGGATTACAGGGCGGATTCATACGAGTAACTATGATAATGAGCAGGGAAAGAGGCTGTATAAAACAGAAGTTGTGATTGAAAGGATTACATTTTTGGAGCGGAAGAGAGAGGGCGCATCACAGTAAAACAAGAAAATATAAGTAAAAAGAACTGCATTTATAATACAGTTCTTCTTACTTATGCTGATCATTTAGAACATAAATGTAAATTTTATATCAGGGTAAAATCACCAGATATATATTATTTTTTATTAATTCCTTCCCATACGACATCCAATTGCTTGTTAAGCATATCTTTAATATCAGTTTCCTTCGGATGTAATAACGATTGAGACATGAGTGTATAAAAATAGACACTCATAATTGTGGAAGTAATGGTACTTGTATTCCAGTTGCTTTTTAGTTTCTCCGTCTGCTTTGCTTGCTCGATAATAGAATGCAAACTTTCTTGTAGTTTTTGAATACTTTTCAGTTCATTTACTGTAGGTCAAAAGATATTGGTTCAAAAAATCTACTGAAACGTGTCCCAGTATTGTTCGAGTGTTCAGTTGTTGGAATTACAGGTCGTATTCATACGAGTAATTATGAGAATGAACAGGGAAAGAGAGTGTATAACACAGAAGTTGTGATTGAAAGAATTAAGTTTTTGAAGAGGAAGAGCGCCCTACAGTAAATCTGGTTTTGTGTACCAAAAAGAAAAAATATTTTATCCTGTTATTTGTAGAGATTTCAGTTTGTGGGAATAAAAAATGTTACTAATAAGAGTTTTTATTTTATTAAAAATAGGCGAGAGCACTCCATCTTCAAGGAATCTTAGTAGAATAGAGTGTTCTCATCTTCAGATAAGGAAAGTCTTAGTTGCCGTTTTGAATGTCTGACTGTTTCAGAGACTATATAGTCACAGAAAGTAAATTAACATGGGGCTGAACGATAAGAGATATATCACTAAATGGTTTTTCGTTTCTTATAACTAAAGTTTTGCTGTTTAAAGCCAGTTTTTTTGCTTATTAATAAAATAGAACTTGTAATTAGAGCTTTGAATTGAAGAAGTATGGCCACAGACATGACTTATACAGAAATAAGTATTACAGGCATAATCAATAATTCTTATATATATCAATTTGAAAAATAATAGATTTTATATAGTTTGGAAACTGTTTTTATTAATTTTAAGATGAGGAAATAGTTATTCTTCTTATTTATCTAGAATTAATAGTATAATTTTCATCATTAGATATTGCAAGATCACTTTCTGTTTCTGCAGGTTTTTTACTGAGTACAATGACGACTACAATAATACATATTGCTCCAATTATTTGAAAAAATAAGAAAGGAATATGCAAAATTATTACAGATGAAAGAATAGAGGCAAGAGGTTCTGTACATCCCAGTAAAGTAGTTTCCTTAGGAGAAATGTATCTTATACTATCTAAAAATAGATAGAACGAGATTAATGTTCCGAATATTACTACAAATGCGATTAACAATAATGTATAAACATCTAAATTTGGGATGTTTGCTAAAAAAACTACCTCTCTTTTTGTAGCAAACTGTAATATAGTTACTCCCAATCCCCCAATAATCATCCCCCAACCGACTAATACTGCAGAGGACCAATTTTCCAATAGCCCCTTTGAATAAAGGGTATAGAATGCTAAAGATAGCCCAGATAATACACCCCATATAATAGCTGGGATAGATACAGTTAAGTTATTAATTGATCCATTGGTTAGTAATAAAAAAGTACCAAGGATAGCTAAAGTTATGGCTAAGACCTCGCCTTTAGTAGGCAACGATTTATACTTCATAATGAGATAGATAGTAATAAAAAGAGGTGCTAAATACTGCAAAATGGTTGCTACAGCAGCATTCCCTTCATTTATAGATGCAAAGTATGTGTATTGTACACCTAACATGCCTATTGTTCCAAAAATCACCAGTTTTATTGCTTCAGTTTTGTTTTTCCAAATACCTAGAATTTCTTTTTTATTTTGACCAAATATTGAAATGGTTATAAGGGTTATTCCTGATAGCAGAAGACGAATTGTAACCAACCATTCAGTTGAAATTCCTTCTTTTTGAAAAAGTTGTTGTGCAACAGTTCCTGATAGCCCCCATAGACTAGCACCAATCACAACCATAATCATCCCTTTAATTCGATTCTTTTTATTAATGTTCAAACGAAGCACCTCACATTATTTTTAGAATATTACAGTCATTGGAATATATTATGCAATATATCACGAATGACAAAAAAGTTGAATTGAAATATTTTGAATTTTTTATATAAAGGGTACTAAGATTAACTACTAAAATAACCTCATATTATTTATGGTGATGTTATTTTAGTAGTTTTAATTAATATGTATAATGCTAGTATTTTTAGATATAAAATTTTTTTTGTAGCATCATAGTTGAAAAGGATTTTACAAATGTGTATTTCTGAAAAATCACACTTAGATTAAAATGTTTAATAAACTTTAAATCACATAACAGAAAGAATTCTTTGGATATCCCTCATTGGTCTTAACCAATTTATTGACATAGCGTGTTCTAGTAACATAGGATCACCACTTTCTAATGCCGTAATAATGTCTATATGCTCATTAATGGAATGTTCAGCAGGAACAAAGTTTTGGAAGAAAAGGTATTCAAGGCGTAATGCATGGAGGTGTAAATTGTCTAATAAAGGCTCTATATATTTATTATTAGCTAGCGAAATTATCATATTGTGAAATTCAAAATCTAAGCTCATTGCCTTTTCTGAATCTTTCATAGTAATTGCGTGTTTAAAGTTTTCATTTATTCGTTTAAGTCGTTTTATGTCTTTTTGTTTAATATTGTTAATTGCTTGTTTACCTACAATGACGTGCATACCGGCTATTGTTTCATAAATTACAGGTACATCTTCCAATTTCACAGGAGAAATTTTTGTTTTCTGTCCCCTAACCATTTCTACAAGACCAGAAAGTTCAAGAACTTGAAGTGCTTCTCTTACTGGAGTTCTACTAACACCTAAAGCATCGGCAAGATCATTATCATTAATTTTTTCATCAGGCTTCAAAACACCTTTAATAATCCAATCTTGCAACTGATTAAGAACAATTGTTTTTGCAGAAAATCGTTCTTGTTTAGTATAGTTTTCAGGAATTGGCATGATTTAATACTCCCTTTCATTCACTTTTCTATAGGTAATATATTATATACAGAATAACAAAGCTATAACGATAAAGTAAAGAAGATTTTTAAAATTTAAATTTATCACAAAAAACGACTGTTTGTTCTGCAATCGGCACATATTTTTTAGAAAATTTAAAAAACTATTTCTAAAGTGATATTAATTTCAAAGTATTGTAAAAAATTGAAGTATCCGTTAGCATCTAGGCATGGAGGTGAATGGAGAAAAAAGATTTTTTTGGTAATTCATATTTTTGAGGAGTTGAAAAATAAAAGTATTAAATTTTATTACTTATTTCTTTTTTATTTTAGAATAGTATCCGCTCTATAAATGTTGCTGGAGGTATCAAAAAAAGGATGAACATTAATTATTCATTTTTATAATAAATTATAATAGTTATATTAAAATTTATTTATATATTAGTATATTTTTGTTAAAGAAGCTTACTCTTATTAATTCGAATTTGAGAAATCCCCAAAAGTGTTTAGTGTTGTTACTAAAAATGCTTTCCTGTATTCAAGATGAAAGTGATGGCAGATTTTTGTGCCTTATTTAGATCGACAGGTGGGAGAAAACATTAGGTGGCTTATGAGACATAGCGGGGATTTTTTATTGCTAATTATTTTTTCTATGTAATCCGATGAAAAAAAGATAAAAAATAAGGGTATTTATCGTATATATTTTGGAAATATTTCATTTCTTAATTTCAGTTATCTTTATGTGCTCGAATAAAAAATAAATATTTTTTAAAGTATGGAAGATGTATTTAGAACGATCGTTTAAAGTTCCAAATATAAGTATCATTCTCTTGAATGTGTATTTTATTTTTAAAAATATGTAGGTATTAATATGTGTTGCATTCAGAATATAATGTTATGCAAAATATAAAACTTATGTTATTCAAATTTTAGGGAGGAAGACGCATGTTATCTGAATTAAGAGTGGTGCCAACAGATCAAGTATTTTTACACGAAGAATATGAAATAGAAAGGTTATACAAGCTAAGTCATAAAATTAAGAGTGAACAAAAATTAAAAAACCCTCCTATTGCTTTGCAACTTGATAACAATAAATATTTAATTCTGGATGGTGCTCATCGTACTTTATCTTTACGAAAATTGAACTGTAAAAGAATGGTGGTTCAGGTGGTTACGGCAGAGTATTTATCAATTAATGCTTGGGCACATCACATTCTAAATGGAAAAAAACTAATAGAAGAATTGAAAGTTAACCAGAAGATATGCTTGAGTGATGAGCGACAAAATGATATACCAATGGCAACATTATATTATGAGGGAAAGGAGCAATATTTATATATTGTACCGGAGCATCAACTAACTTTAGAAAACAAAGTTAATGTTTGGAAGGAAGTTGTTAATTCCTATACAAACAAATATGAATTTAATAGAATTATGAGCAATCAAACAATACAAGATGCTGGATTAGTGTTTAACTATACAACTCTAGATTTATATCAAATAAAACAAATAGTAGATTCAAATTTATTACTTCCAGCGGGTGTGACGAAATTCACCTTGAATTGTGGCCGCATATTAAATTTAAATATTCCATTGAGTTTTCTAATTAGAGAGGATTTTGTGCAAGAAGATTGGGAAGAATTATTAGAATTGTGGGAATCTTCAATTAGATTGTATACTGATCCAGTCCTATTATGCGAAATATAGTGTTTGAGGAGACAATAGCTACTTATTAAAAAATGAACTTACTAATGAGTAATGTGCACCTTTCTTATATTACGGTTTCACAATTAAATTGCTAGTACTAGTATATTAACTCTAATTGAAAAGGAGAAAGACTATGATACATGATAGCGTTCTTTCACTAATAGGTAATACCCCAGTAGTTAAAATTAATAATTTAGTACAAAATGATGATGCTGAACTATATGTGAAATTAGAAGGTTTCAATCCTGGTGGAAGTTCAAAAGATAGAGTAGCAAAACGAGTGATAGAATATGCTGAAAAACATGGGAAATTAAAACCAGGGGGAACAATTGTAGAATCATCTTCTGGAAATCTTGCTATAGGTCTTTCAATTGTAGCGCAAATGAAGGGATACAAGATGATCTGTGTAGTAGATCCTAAAATAAGTAAGGTAAATTTAAACATTATTAAAGCATTTGGTGCACAGATTCATATGGTAGATGAGGCTGATGAATATGGAAATTATTTAAAAACAAGGTTAGCTACAGCACAAAACTTAGCAAAATCTATTAAAGGTGCCTACTGGCCGAATCAGTATAATAATCCTGAAAATCCTGAGGCTTACATCCGGTCTTTAGTTCGTGAAATTTATGAGGATTTTGGTGATGCCTTAGATTGGATTGTATGCCCAGTCGGAACAGCAGGTCTGATAACGGGAGTCGCAAAAGAAATGAAAATATTAAATCCAGCTGTGAAAATTATGGCTGTTGATGCTGTAGGTTCCGTTATATTTGGAGGAGCACCAGGGACACGCAGACTACTTGGAATCGGAAATGCAATTGTTCCAGGAAATTTAAATACTAGTTTATATGATGATTTGAGCTATGTAAATGATGCAGATGGATTTTTTATAACGAGACAGCTTGCTTTAAAAGAAGGGCTCTTAGTAGGAGGCTCTTCTGGGGCAACAGTTTGTGCAGCTTTAAGATTATTAGAAAAATTACCAAAAGACAAAAAAGTATTAGCTGTATTACCAGATAGAGGCGATCGATATTATAGTACAATTTTTTCAGACGATTGGCTGAATCAGAATGAAATTCAGTTGCCTGAGGGTAATAATGAATCTGTTTTAATTTAATTAAAAATTAACTTTCAATTAAAAGGAGTGCTATTTATGTTATTAGAAACTAAACCAGAATTAATTTACCTTAGCAAACAGGATATTATTAACCTAGGTGGTTATGAATCAGAAATCTATGTGAAAGCTATAAAACAAGCTTTGACTATACATTCTAAAAAGAATTTTAGTCAACCTTTAAAACCATATTTAAAGACAAATAAAGAAGGAGAGCATATTGCTGATAGAATTATTGCTATGCCAGCATACTTGGGTGAACCTAATATTTCTGGGATTAAATGGATAGGTAGTAAGTTTGATAATCCTATAAAAAAGAATATGGAAAGAGCAAGTGCATTAATTATTTTAAATGATCCTGAAACTAATTTTCCAATTGCTATTTTAGAAGGTAGTGTTATTAGTTCAATGAGAACTGCGGCGGTGACAGTAGTAGCAACTGAATATCTAGCTAAGAATGGATTTGAAAGAGTTTCTATCATGGGTTGTGGATTGATTTCTAGAATGCATATAAATTCTTTATTAGAACAGTTTAATAGTATCAAACAAATTAATTTGTTTGATTTAGATAATGAAAAAGCACAAGTATTGGCTCAGGATATGAAGAAACGTTTTAATAATGTAGAGTTTCAAATTCATAGTTCAGCTCAAAGAGCAGTGGAAGTAGCTGAAGTACTTGTAACATGCACGGTAGCAGATAAACCTTATATTAAGTCAGAATGGATTCAAAAGGGAACTTTTGTAAGTAACATCTCAATTATGGATATAGAAAAAGATGCATTTTTAAAAGCAGATAAAGTGATTGTTGATGATTGGGATCAAGCAAACAGAGAAAAGAAAATAATAAATCAACTCGTATTAGAAGGGAAATTTTCAAAAGATATGCTACATGCAGAACTGGGAGATATTATTACTGGTAAGTGTGCAGGAAGAACAACAGATGAAGAAATTATAATATTAAATCCTATGGGAATGGCAATAGAGGATATCTCATGTGCACATGAAATATATGAGAAAGCCCGAGAGAATGGAGCTGGAACGGTATTAAGTTTATATTAATGAATAATTGATTTAAACAAAGAAACTGTATAATTTACAGTTTCTTTGTTTAAAAAAGGACATTCTTATTAAAATATTTAAAAATATCCTTTTTTATTTAATGAAATAGTAGAAAAGATTTTAATAATTGATTTGCATACTGTAATGTATTTGACTGGTATTTACACTTATCATTAACTATACTTCTTGAAGGGAAATGGATAAATTATAAAAAGTTATTAGTGAAGTTAAAAGAGAAGGAATACAGATATGATAGAGAATGTCCAATTGATTCCCTTTAATCAAGTGATTTTTTATGAACAATATGATAAAGAAAGAGTAACTATGATTGAAAATAGTATTGCAGATGAGAAAATTCTTATAGATTTACCAGCTGCACTGAAAACCAGTTCAAATCAATATCTTATATTGGATGGTACACATCGTACCTTAGCTTTAAGGAATGAATATTCCAACTCAAATAGTGGATGAAAATAGCCTGCAGGTTAGTTCTTGGATTCATCAAATTTCTAAGAGTGGGGATTTACTAAAGAGAATTTTCGATAATTCTCATATTTACTGTTCAGAAAAAATCTTAGACGGAAACAGGTATGTAACTAATATGTGTATGGATGATAAAATGTATTATTTATATAGCAGTAATACGTGTAATAACCCAATAGAATATGTTACTAATATGTTAAATTCGGTCATAACAATGTATACAAATAATTCTAGCTTTAAAAGGTTAAAAAAAGAAGAATATAACCCAACTTTTTCTAGTATTACATTTGAGTTTCCGATATTTTCAATACAAGAAATATTAAAGATTATTAGTAATAAAGATTTATTTCTACAAAATGTAGTAAGATTTGTTATTGCATGTGGAAAGTTAAGGGATTTGAAGATTCCAATCAATATTATACGAAGCCCTGAAGTATTTGAATTTGATTGGAAAGAGCTTCTAAAAATAAACTAAAAATCTTATTCTAGCAAGAGTATAGGATAAGATTGGAGGATACGGATTTTTGAAGTAATCTAACGTATATGTGATCATTTCAAATGATTAATGGTTAAAATTCACTTAAGTTAAGACAGCTTATTCTGTTAAAAAAGCTGTTTTTTTATGGTATGCGAGGATTATATCTCGGTAATAACGTGATTTATTTAAGGAGGAGCTAAATTGAGTGATACTACATATGCAACATGGGCAGAAATACATTTAGATTCACTGGCGCATAATTATCAATGGTTTCGTAAAAATATTTCGTCTAACACAAAAATTTTTGCGGTGGTAAAAGCAAATGCATATGGACATGGTCTAGTTCCTATTGCAAATTGCTTAATGAAAGAGGGAGTTGATGGTTTTACTGTTGTTTTCCCATATGAAGGAATTGAATTAAGAAGAAAGGGAATTGATTTGCCTATTATTATTTTGTCACCTTTTTTTTCGGAGCAAGCTAAAGAAATTGTAAGATGGAATTTAACACCTAGTATAACACATAAAAAACAATTGCTTGATTTAGCTAAGTGGACAAAACTATTTAACGTAAATATTAAAGTCCATATAAAAGTAGATACAGGTCTTGCACGTAGTGGATCTCGTAATCGAAATGAACTTTTAGAATTGTTAAAAATGGCGAATGAATTACCGGGTATAGAGATAGAGGGAGTATTCACTCATTTTGCATCAGCAGATCATCCCAATGCTTTATATTTAAAAGAAGAAAATGAGCGGTTTCTAAAAATGATATACAATATTACAGATCATTACGATATCCCATTAGTTCATGCTGCAGCTACAGCAGCGACAATCAGATCTATAGATACGCATTTTGATATGGTTAGGATAGGGCTAGGGTTGTATGGATATGACCCATTGCCGGATTATTTAGAACGAAATTGCCCACTTAGGCCAGTAATGACCCTGAATACCAGGATTGCATATCTAAAATGGATTGAGGAGGGTGAAAGTATTGGATACAATCGGAAATATACAGCAGATAAACCTATGCATATTGCAACTGTTCCAATTGGATATGCAGATGGAATGAATCGAAGAATAGCTAATCGTTATTCTTTTCATGTAGATGACCAGTGTTGTAAAATACGTGGGAATTTATGTATGGATCAAATTATGATTGATGTTACCAAAGTCGAAAATGTTGGTATAGGACAAAAAGTTACCGTTATGGGAAGGGATCAACTTACAGCTAGATCATTGGCAGAATGTTTAGGTACAGCAATTGATGAGGTTTTATGTTCAATATCTACAAGAGTTCCTCGTTTATACCTAAAACAAGAGGAATTCTTATTAACACTATAAAAAAGGAAAAACGTCGTTTTTTATGCTTGTCTAATTTTAAGATGTCATTTTGAAAGAGTAAAATAAATAAGGTTTCTTATGTGATAGTAAGAGAATAGGAACTGTAAAAGGAAAGTGTTTTAATAGAGTTAATATGGTGAAGATGATGAACTTGAAATATTGGAGAAACAATAAAGTGAAAATTCCATCAATGAGTCTTCATTCCCACTGATGGAAAGCCCTCACCAACCAAGCTTTTATTGCATGCGAATAGCTGGATAAAAAACATAATAGTGTAAGGTTTAAAAAGGAGTTTTTAAAAAGCAGAAAAAAGATTGAGAAGTTAAAGAATATAATTTAAGTAAATTCTATATTAAGCATATCAGCAATGAATAGTAATTTACATCTTTTAAGGGGGACATAGAATACAATTGAGATTTATAAAAGCAAGCGTCTCAGTAGGAGTATAGCGATAGAACATGTTACAATACAGCTAAGAACAAGCAATAAAGGAGAGTTTATTTACGTGAAGATTAAAGCAATAGAACCGACGCCAAGTCCGAATACGATGAAAGTCATCTTAAATGAAGTGTTACCATCAGGAGCACGTAATAATTACACAAATGAGAATGTAGAACAAGCACCAGAGCAAGTACAGCAAATTTTAAAAATTGAAGGTATTAAAGGTGTATACCATGTTGCTGACTTTTTAGCAGTAGAGAGAAATGCGAAGTATGACTGGAAAGTACTTTTACAACAAGTTCGTGCTATGTTTGGAGAAGAAGTAACTGAAGAAGATGAGAGGGAGCAACTTTCGCATTTTGGCGAAGTGAAAGTATTCATTCAAATGTTCTTTACAATTCCGATGCAAGTGAAATTAACAGATGGAACAACGGAAGAACGAGTGGGTTTACCAGATCGTTTTAAAGAAGCGATTATGAAAGTACAAATGTCTGCACCTAATGTTGTCAAAGAGCGTAAATGGGTGGAACAAAGTACACGTTATGGCAATTTTGAAGAAATCGGAAAGGAAGTTGTGGAAGAAATTATAGCTGCTTATCCAGAGGGGCGCGTTGGAAAAACTGTAAAAGAATTATTAGATCAAGCAGGTGCTAAAGAAGTAACGATTGCAAAGCGTGAACCATATAAAGTTACAGAGGAAATGATGGCGGATCTTGATTGGAAAAGTCGTTATGCAGCGCTTGAACAAATGGATCCTACAGAAGAAGATATTCCTGTATTGAAGAAAGCACTAGAAGATGAGAAAGTATCTATCCGCCGCCTAGCAACAGCGTACTTAGGTATGGTAAAAGGTGATGAAGTCTTGCCATTATTGTATAAGGCTTTACTAGATCGCTCTGTAAGTGTACGCCGTACTGCGGGCGATTGCTTATCAGATGTAGGAGATCCAGCAGCGATGTTTGTTATGATTAAAGCACTTAAAGATCCAAGTAAATTGGTGCGCTGGCGCGCGGCAATGTTCTTATTTGAACTTGGTGATGAAAGTGCAATTCCAGCGCTACGTATAGCGCAAGATGATCCAGAGTTCGAAGTAGCAATGCAAGCTCGTTTAGCATTAGAACGTATTGAAGGCGGAGAAGAAGCGAAAGGATCGGTTTGGAAACAAATGACGGAGTCTCGCAAAGGAGAATAATCATATGCTCGTTTTCTACGATAGTTGGTGTCCGATGTGCAGGGCAGTGGCAGAGCGTACGAAGAAGCTTGATAAAAAAGGCGCAGTGAAGTTTGTTTCTTTTCGTGATAAAGATGTAGTGGAACAGTATCAGCTTTCTTTAGCATTACAAAGTAAGATGGGACAAAGACTTTACATTTTAAAAAATAATAAATGGTATGAAGGTATCGGTAGTGTATATGTATTAGCCAAGGCTGTGCCATCATACTGGTTTGCAGTACCATTTATTAAGTTATCTATTTTACTTGGATTTGGAAATAAAGTGTATGATTATATTGCCAATAATAGAAAGCTTGTTCCAATTGGCCATTGCCGCGTGGGGGTTTGTGAAATTCCCTCAAAAAAATGAAAGCATTACTATCTTTCTTTTGCACCTATTATAAGAGCGTGATATGATGAATTTGGAATGAAAGTTGAAGGAGAGATTACAAGATGTCAAATGCATACGAAGAATACATGCGTCAAATGGTAATTCCGATGCGCCAAGAGTTAGTGCGTGCGGGATTCGAAGAATTAACTACTGAAGAAACTGTAAGAGAATATATGGAAAATGCGACAGGTACAACATTAGTTGTCGTAAACTCTGTTTGTGGATGTGCAGCTGGTTTAGCTCGTCCATCAGCTGGGCAAGCGGTTGTACGTTCTGAAAAACAACCAGACCACCTTGTAACTGTATTTGCAGGGCAAGATAAAGACGCAACAGCTACAATGCGTGAATACTTCGGAGATATTCCACCGTCTTCACCATCTATGGCGTTATTAAAAGGAAAAGAAGTTGTTCACTTCATTCATCGTCATGAAATTGAAGGAGCAACAATGGAAGAAATCATTAATAATTTAGAACAGGCTTTTGAAAAGCATTGCTAAAAAGGGGGAGAATGATTCTCCCTTTTTTCTTTATATATGAGGTGAAAAGATGATTGTAACAACAGCAGGACGAACGAATAAGGAAATGACAACTTATGCAAAAGAGGTAGCGGAAGAATTACAAAGCTCTTTTGTCATGCGGAATGATATATCTGTATCCAAGCTACATGAGCAGTTTAAGCAAGATATACTGGTTGTAGGAAAAAATCGATTAGCGATTTATCCAAAAGGTACCGAAGAATCGTTCTTTTTCCATCCTAACTCTGCAATGTTTCGTGTGAAAAGATTAATGCGGGGAGAACATGATCCATTTGTACAGGCTGCAAAATTAGAAAAAGGAATGACGGTGTTAGATTGTACGCTCGGTATGGCATCAGATAGTATTGTTGCAAGCTATGTTGTAGGAGAAGAAGGGGCTATAACGGGACTTGAGGGGAATCGTTACATGGCTTATATAATGAATAAAGGTTTAAAGCAGTGGTGTGCAGGTATTTCAGAAATCGATAAAGCAATGCGTAGAATTAGAGTGAAGAAAAACGAGCATTTTGATTTCTTAAAGCGCTGCGAAGACAACAGTTATGATGTTATTTATCTGGATCCAATGTTTGAAGAAACTGTAATTGAATCAGATGGGATTCGTGGCTTAAAACACTTTGCTTTGTATAACGATGTCACAGATGAAACGATTGCAGAGGCAAAGCGTGTTGCTAGGAAACGTGTTGTCTTAAAAGATCATTTCCGTAGTACACGATTTGAGAGACATAACTTTTTAGTATATAAGCGGAAAAGCGCGAAATTTCATTTTGGTGTAATTGAACCTTGCTAATTATTTGAAAAGATGTATAATAAGCAATAATCAATTATATATTATGTCGTAGATGAAGAGAGTAGTCTGGTTCAGAAGTAAAGCGAGCTAGGGATGGTGAGAGCCTAGTACGGAGAAACGGATGAAGCGCACTTCGGAGACGCTGCTTGAAATGAATAGTAGAGTAAGCCGGGGCCCCCTGTCCTCGTTATAAACGGGAAAGTGGTTCGTAGTGGACAACAAGGGTGGTACCACGGGTGATAACTCGTCTCTTTTTTAGAGACGAGTTTTTTGTGTTTAAAAAATAAGGAGGGAGCAACATGGAATATAAAATTAAATTTGCAAAAAGTTTATTTGAAGTAATTGAATCAGAATTATCATTGGAACAGATTACAGATCTAATTGAAACGCCGAAGCAAGATGAATTCGGAGACGCAGCATTCCCTTGCTTCATGCTCGCCAAACAATATAAAAAAGCACCAGCAATTATCGCGAAAGAAATCGCTGAGAACTTAAATGATTCATTTTTTACAAAAGTGGAGGCAGTTGGACCATATGTGAACGTGTTTTTCAACCGTCATATAGTAAGTGGTGATGTATTAAAAACGATTTTAGTTGAAAAAGAAGAATATGGACAGGGGTATTTTGGGCGAGAAAAAATAATAGTAATCGATTACTCTTCACCAAATATCGCGAAACCGTTCTCCATGGGACATTTACGTTCAACGATGATTGGGAATTCTTTAAAACATATCGCTGAAAAGTGTGGATATGAGGTTGTAGGAATTAATTATATTGGCGATTGGGGAACACAGTTCGGGAAATTAATTACCGCATATAAAAAATGGGGAAGTGAAGAACTTGTAAAAGAAGATCCAATTCGTGAATTATTCAAATTATATGTTCAATTCCACGAAGAAGTCAAAGAGAAGCCAGAGCTAGAAGAAGAAGGGCGTGCATGGTTTAAGAAATTAGAAGATGGTGATGAAGAAGCAGTCTTTCTATGGAACTGGTTCCGTCATGAATCTTTAAAAGAGTTCTCCCGTATTTATGAATTGCTTGGTGTTGAATTTACGAACTTCCAAGGAGAAGCTTTTTATAATGATAAAATGGATGATTTTGTTGAGATTTTAGAAGAAAAAGGGCTATTAGAAGAATCTGATGGAGCGCAAGTTGTCAATTTAGAAAAAGAAAATATGCCACCATGTTTAATTAAAAAATCAGATGGAGCGACACTTTATGCAACGCGCGATTTAACAGCAGCACTATATCGTCAAAACACATATGCATTTGATAAAGCACTGTATGTAGTAGGAGCAGAACAAAGTTTGCACTTTACACAATTTTTCACGGTATTAAAGAAATTAGATTATAACTGGGTAGATGGGATGGCTCATGTACCATTTGGACTCATTTTAAAAGATGGTAAAAAGATGTCCACACGTAAGGGGAAAGTAGTATTACTAGAGGAAGTATTAGAAGAAGCGATTACGCTTGCAGAGCAAAATATTGAAGAGAAAAATCCAAACCTAAAGCAAAAAGAGGAGGTTGCTAAGCAAGTTGGTGTCGGAGCAGTCATTTTCCATGATTTGAAAAATGAACGTATGCACAATATTGAGTTCTCCTTAGAAAAAATGCTGAAATTCGAAGGAGAAACAGGACCGTATGTTCAATATACACATGCACGTGCTTGCTCTATTTTAAGAAAAGAAAATGCTGAATTTGAAATAGAGTCGTTTGAGTTAAGCGATGATTATAGTTGGAGTACGATAAAATTATTAAATAGATTTCCTGAGGTCATTGAAACAGCTTTTTCTAAAAATGAACCTTCGCATATTGCGAAATATTTGTTAGATGTAGCGCAGGCATTTAATAAATACTATGGAAATGTTCGAATTTTAGAAGATAATGAAGAGAAAGAAAGTAGACTTGCACTTGCTTATACTGTAACGATTGTATTAAAAGAAGGATTACGTTTACTTGGCATGGGCGCTCCAGAAGAGATGTAGGTAAAGCAATTTTATGATTCAAAATATCTCCGCACATTAATACAATATAAGTATTGAATTTTTATTAGGGAAATACTGTGGAGCTGCCTGTAAGCACAGGCAGCTTTTTTATATATAAGTAAGCGTTAAATATTTCCCACCTACTATTTGTAAATAACTCATGAGAGAATCTCCTTACATACTACATGTGGAGGTTTTTTTATAAAAAAACTGGATGCTCTCAAATACACCGCGAAGTGCTAGAGAAAGTGTCATCATGTATAGTGTGGTTGAAACTGCAAAAGAGAACAATTTAAGTCTTTATCATCATCTTAGTTATTTGTTTGAAACGCACCCCATATCAATTTAAACAACAAAGGGGAAATTGATATAGTCTTGCCGTGGTCAATTGATTTACAGTCTAGTTGCAGAGTGCCGAAAAAAAAGCGAAGGAAACAAAAAATAACTCCAAAATCAACTTGTATTGTATATTTTAGAGTTACTTTAGTTTAGAACATGTTAAAATAACCATGTATGCAAACTATAGAAAGAGAATAAGGGAGTCATGAGTTTGAAGAAGGCAGTGAAAGGTTTATTATGGGGTACAGGATCGATATTTGGTGCTGTCGCGGCATTTATTACGTATGTGGCAATTACGGATGTGAAGCATAAGGATATTGAGAAGTTGAAGGTGGCAAATAATAACGAGCGCGTTCTTAAAGTCGGGGAAGAGTTTAAGGCGACAACGTTTAATATTGGCTACGGCGGTTTAGATAAGGATCAAGATTTCTTCTTAGACGGAGGAACGGGTTCGCGCTCTAGTAGTAAAGAGCAAACAAAAAAGAATGTCAGCAATATGCTGTCTTTCTTACAAAATGAAGATTCTGATTTTATTTTAGTGCAAGAGATGGATGAGAAGTCACTTCGTTCATTTGATGTGAATCAGTATAAGGCGTTTCAAGATGGATTGAAAGATCATGCGTCTACGTTTGGTTATAACTTTAATGCGCAGTGGGTGCCGGTGCCAATTAAGAAGCCGCACGGATATACGAACAGTGGCCTTGGTTCGTTCTCAAAATATAAAGTAGAAGAAGTGACGAGATATCAGCTTCCTGGAAGAGAAATGTGGCTTCGTCAATTATTCGAATTAGATCGAGCGATTGTTGAGCATAAGGTTCCAGTTGATAACGGGAAATATTTACGAATGGTGAACGTTCATTTATCTGCATATGACAAGGGCGGAAACATTCGAAAGCAACAAGTTGAGTTTTTGAAAGAGTATATGAATAAGCATTACAAAAATGGCGATTATATTGTGCTTGGCGGAGACTGGAATCAGCTATTATCTGATGTGCAGTTAAAAGATCCGAAGTTTAAAGAAGAATGGCCAGAGTGGTTAGTACAGCTGCCAGAAGATTTCACTGATGGTGGGTTCCAGTGGGCTGTTGATGATACTGTTTGGACAGTTCGTGATAATGCGAAGAGCTATGTCCAAGATGAGAACTTCGTTACGATTATCGATGGATTTTTAGTGTCTCCAAATGTGGAGATTGTGAGCGTACAAGGGCATGATTTGAAGTTTGAAAACAGTGATCATAACCCGGTTAGCGCAGTGTTGAAGTTAAAATAGTAGGGGAATGGCTCTATTGAAACGTTTGATACTTCAAGCAGTTAGAGGGAATTTTATGAAAGTAAAAGTGAAATGCTATCCTTTAAAAAAGGTAGCATTTTTTTTGTGTTTTTGACTTTTAAAGTTCCGTTCCATCTTTTCTAGTATGTTGCTAGAAATGTACTCGACTATTTTTCACAGGTTCATACGTCCTATCTAGTAGTAAATTATAAGTAAGTCCAAGTAATACTAAAAAACCACCAATAACTTTACCAATAGACACATCTCCCGAGTTGAAAAAATCAATCAAAACTCCCATAAACAATTGCCCTACAAAAATCAATAACGTTAAATAGAAAGAAGATATCTTAGGAGTAATATAGTTTGATAATACAATTACAATAACACCTACTAACCCACCTAAATACACTACAAATGGTATAGATTGCAATGTTGGAGTTGATACCTGAAGAGATTCATTGCTAAAGATTAAAAATAAAAATGAAAAAAACAGTCCCGTAATATAATTAACAAATGTCCCTTGGAAAATTCCAATTTTTGTTGCTAAGTTAGCATTAATAATTCTTGCAACTACAATGGAAATTCCAGCTAAAATGGCAATACAGACATATAACATGGTTCCACCCTCCATTAAAAAATAGTCATTACAACGATTCCCGAAGAAATCAGTAGTAATCCAAACATTTTTTTCTTTTCAAATTTCACAATCCTCATACCCAATAAGCCGAAATGATCGATAATAATAGATGAAACAGATTGCCCAAGTAGACTTAAAGCGATAGTAATAGAGACACCAAGTGCTGAGAAGCTAATATTACTAAACAATACAGTAAATACACCGATAGCTCCCGCGCTATAGAGGTAAAGCGGTATCCCTTTTTGCATGTGAAATTTGGACTTGCTAACAAGCAAAACAATGACAATGGCAACTAATCCAACGATATGAATTATCACACTAGACGTATAGTTACCTGTCATTTCAGATAAGATTCCATTTAAAGGAATCATAATGGCGATGAAAGCACCTATAATAATTGAGAGTAAATTATACAATGATGTTCCCCCTTTATAAATTTACATGTAATGTATCACGATTAAATCGTGAGCTACTATGACATATGTCATAGTGAAAGAAAGAAATTTTCTTTATAATTATAATGAGTTACAAAGGTGGGGGATGTATGAAGAAAATATGTAATTCTCATAAGTTAGACGATTATGTGAAAAAGAATAAAATTGCATCATTTTTCAGCAATGACATGAAATCATATATGGAACTATTACTCTTTAAAAAGAATGAGTATATTTGTAAGGAGAATGAAGATATTCACTATCTGTATTTCTTTGTTGAAGGAAAAGCAAAGGCCTATAACACATTAAGTAATGGTAAATCTGTATTATTATGTTTTTATGATACCTTACAAATGTTAGGGGATATTGAATTAATCCACTCTCAAAAAATTACTTCTAATGTACAAGTGATAGCGGATTCATATTGTATTGGTCTACCTTTAGAAAAAGTTAGAGAACAATTGCTGAGTGATGCAACTTTTTTAAGGTGTATCTGCGGTTCTTTAGCTCATAAGTTAAATAGACTTTCAAAAAATAGTACAATTAATTTACTGTATCCTCTTGAAAATAGATTAGCGAGTTACATTCTTGCGACAGGAGAATGTACTACACATACT
>NZ_NTRO01000094.1:0-1263 GCF_002560575.1 Bacillus sp. AFS023182
TTTTGTTGGTGCTACCCCAATATAAAGCAATTTATATGATTCAAGATCATCTGTACCTAGTGTATGAAGCTATACGAAAAGACACCCAAGAAGTATCAAAAATTCTCCTTCGTCTGTTTGACCTCTTACAGAAAAACGGACGGAAATCCCATCGATATGAGAAAAAGACGGTTTTTGATATTTTAGGTGTCGTTTATCAGTACACTGTATCCAATCAAGAGAAAAAAACTGCATAATCTAAAAAAATACACCTTATTAAGGTTTATTTGTTATGCGTATTTTTAAAAACAAATAAACAAAATATCAAGCTTAGACAACAAGAACGGAAGTTCATAGATAACTCCAAACTTAGCTTGATGGGCATGGGGTCCCACCAACCAAATGACTTCGCTAGGAAATTGCTACTCGCATATGTATTGAGTATTGATAGAAATTAGTTTCATTAAAACCTTATATTTAAAATTAACATTATTCATTTTCAGCCGTAAAACGTATATAGATATATAAGACTTTTTAAGGGAGAGAAAATTGTATGAGTAAATATCCTAATAAAGTAGATTTTTGGAGACAAAAAGGTTTTGAGGTTATAGAGAAAAGAGGTTGGACTAGGAAAATTCGTAGTGAAGCTAAAGAAATATTAAGTCCAAAAGAATATGAGGAGAGTATGAAACAAGTAGGTTGGGAAAGTATTATCTGACATTTGATTAAAGTCGATTTCTTAACATAGGAGTCGGCTTTAATTATTTTCAAAAGGTGTCATAACTTAAGGTTTTGGAACCATATTAATTAGGAATAATTACAATTGAATGTTGTAACTTTTTAGTGCTCCAAAAATTGATGACAAAAATGAATTTAGAAATTTGATTCATATTTGTATAAGTTTGCATGTCCAGATTGTTTTTATGTACAATAAAGAAAAAGAAATAGCATTAGATAGAGAGAGGAAAAACCTGTGTCCAATCAAAAATTAGTAAATTTACGCATCGATTTTGCTTTTAAGCAATTATTTGGTACAAATGGTAGTGAGGATATTCTCATCGCGTTTTTAAATGCGATGCTACAAGATTCCTTAGAATCACCTATTGTTTCTTTACAGCTAGAAGATCCACATTTACATCGAGAACATGAAGAAGATAAATTATCGATTTTAGATATTTCAGCTACATTAGATACAGGAACAAAAGTAAATGTAGAAATACAGCTCAATAATAATCACGATATGATCAAACGAAGTTTGTATTATTGGGGGAAGCTATTCACATC
>NZ_NTRO01000094.1:1276-1593 GCF_002560575.1 Bacillus sp. AFS023182
ATGTTTCCAGAATATGAAGCGTTTCATACAACAGGAATCCTGTGGAATAAGCAACAACAGAAGATATTGAGTGATGATATAGAAGTTCATATGGTTGAGATTCCGAAGTTAATGCAACAGTGGCGGAATGAACAAGTAAATCCCTGGGAAGATTCTTTTGTTCGTTGGTTATTATTACTTCCAGCGAATGAAGATGAACACTTAACTCAAACATTGGAGGACATTGCCATGAATCAAGATCCAATTTTACAAAAAGCAATGAATAAGTGGGAACGCATGAGCCAAGATTCTTCTTTCCGACAAGCCTATGAGGCAAG
>NZ_NTRO01000095.1:0-2429 GCF_002560575.1 Bacillus sp. AFS023182
GTAATAAAATCAGCAACAATGCGTCCATCCATGGTAATTGCGGTTCCGTATGGTCCATTATTCCCTGTGGAAGAATAACCTAATCCATTTATGTTCCATTGCCAAACCTTTTTAGCTGTCATTTCGTCTTCTGTATCCATGATTAAGATTCTGTCTGGATAATTACGTACATGACCACCAAAACCACTATTTATAAGGCTCGTTGCATGTTCTTTTGCTGCTTCTAATATAGACGCTGGCATATCAGATATATCATTTTGCATTTGGTCAACTTTACCTGCTATATCAGTAAATGACGCTTTGTAATTACCTATTGTAATATTCTTGTACTCTTTCTTTAATGGATCATATTTATATGCTATAACTTTCGCTTGAACGTCAATTCCATCTTCAATGTGTTTAACAGTAACAATGTCACCCATCCACACATATTGCAAAATAGCGTAATTTTTATACTCTTCGGTTTGTGAAAGCTCTTGAAATTCCACCTTATATGTCCCTTTTGGCTGGTCCACATGTTGTACATCAAACATTTCTTTAGCTGCTTGACGTAATAATTTATACGCTTCTTCGAGCGGTACTGCATCAGGATCATTTGCATTATCACCAATAGCTGCCTTTATATCTTTAAATTCCACAACTTTTATCTTAGGATGTGGATATTTATTGATAAGTGGACTATCAACATACTTTTCTGGAAGAAACAACCCATTGAATCCTTGCGGCATAATTCTAGTAATTGGACTTTTCCAATCCACATTTCCTTCGTACCCTAATAAATCTTTTTTATGTTGAATCACAACTCCACGATCTATCCCACGATTAACTAACATTTTTACATCAAAGTTATCTCGCTTTAATTCTCCACCCCAACGATTGATAAAGGAGTTATCCTGACCACTATCTAAAATAGCTTCAACTGGATTCTTTCTGACAATACGCGAACTGGAAATCTTAGGGATATCAGAATAAAAAGTAAAAGGATGCTTATATTGACAGCCTTCTGACATACGATGCATTGCTCCGTTCCCGTCTGTGGACTCAGGGAATATATCTTCAATTAGATTTTCCGTTAAATCGTAAAAAATGTGATAACATTGTACTTTTATTTCCCCCATGCTAACCGTTGGCGTAGAAACCCTAAATAATTGGTTACCATCAGGAGTTGGTGCTTTAACAATGCACATTCCTTGTATTTCTAAGCCATGTGGAGCGAATAGCGGATAACTAAACGTCAATGAATATAAACCATTTAATATTTCTTCAACTTCAGGTTCATAAATATTTGCATCTAACACACCAAGACCATTATGCGTAAAATCTGTTTCGTTTGGTTTATATAAGATAATCATACATATCTCCACCTAGGTTTGATTGTTATTGATTGGACTGTACCTGACCAAGTTATTTTATTACTCCCAACATTGAATACTGGAAACTCACCAACCATCTTATTATTCATAGGTGTTGTTCCTAAATACGCCTCTAAAATTTCAGAATCAACAACTACAGAGCCTTCAATGTTTTTAAGCTGAAAGGTTACATCATTTATGGTTATATTCACTGTACCTTTTGCAGTGATCACCATTTCCGGCTGTGACTTTTCTGTACCAGGGTTATATATCAACCCTGGCTCAAAAATCGTAATGCTTTCATCTTCCACATATTCAAATGGATCTAGTGTGAAATTAACTTCAAATTCTCCATACTCTTCAATTTCATTTGCAATATCACCTATTTCTACATTCTTTATTTTTCGATAAACAACATCATCAGTGAAATACAGTATTTTCGCATTTAAAATCCATGGTTTCACACGACGAATGATGGGTTTGATATTTCCCTCTTCTAATACATTAAATTTCATTTTAAAAGGGACATCTTCATACGCCCCTTTCTTTGTAAGTGCACCGTGTCTTCCTGGCACTTCTATATATTCTACTTTTCGTTTTGCAGTTGGAATAACGGGACGCCCTACCATATAAATTCCGTAACCACTTGCCAATTCGTTATCTATTACCATGTCAAGCAAATGTATTCCTCCCTATCCCAACGTTTAAATTTTGCCCACGTTGTGCAAGTGCACTATCTATTTTTTCTACCATGCGATCAATATCACGGTCATTTCTGACCACAGGATTGTGAATATGAATTGTAGGCGATTGATTTTCCATTGTCGCAGCAATCCCTCTGCCAATAGCACCTAACGTTTTTTCGTTAAGAGGTAAAACACCTTCTGGTCCCGCTTCACCGGCTCCTTGGAAACGCCCACCATTCATTCCGAAAATAGTTGGTCTAGTAAAAATACCACCTTTAGCACGCCAATCCACATTGATTCCTGTTGGATAAGTAATTGTTTTACCAGCAATCTCTTTACTCCCTGTTTCTAAAGAAAAATGCGGTAGTTTTGGCATTTCAGGCTTCGGAAT
>NZ_NTRO01000096.1:0-2426 GCF_002560575.1 Bacillus sp. AFS023182
GTAATAAAATCAGCAACAATTCGCCCGTCCATTGTCATCGCAAGTCCATATGGGCCATTGATCCCTGTACTTGAATACCCTAAACCGTTAATGTTCCATTGCCAAACCTTAGAAGCAGTCATTTCATCTTTTGTATCCATAATTAAAATTCTGTCTGGATGAATTCGAACATGCCCACCAAATCCAGAATTAATTAAACTGGTTGCGTGTTCTTTTGCTGCATTTAAAATATCATCGGGCATATTTGATACATCACTTTGTATTTGATCTACTTTACCAGCTATATCAGTAAATGACGCTTTGTAATTACCTAGAGTAATATTTTTATATTCTTTTTTAATTGGATCATATTTGTAGGATACAAGTTTGGCTTGAATATCAATGCCATCCTCAGGATGTTTAACAGTAACTGTATCCCCCATCCACACACGTTGTAATACTGCATAATCTTTATATTCCTCAGTTTGTGATAACTCTTGAAATTCAACCTTATATGTCGCCTTCGGTTGGTCTACCTGCTGTATATCAAACATATCTTTAGATGCCTGACGTAAAAGTTTATATGCTTCTTCCAATGGTACAGCATCATCATCCTTTGCATTCTCACCAACTGCTGCTTTAATATGAGAAAACTCAATAACAGCTATCTTAGGATGTGGATATTTGTTAATAAGGAGACTGTCCACATATTTCTCTGGTAAAAGTAACCCATCAAACCCCTTAGGCATAATACGAGTAACAGGACTTTTCCAATCCACATCCCCTTCATAACCCAATAGATTCTTTTTATGTTGAATAACAACACCACGATCCATCCCACGATTTTTTAACATTTTCACATCAAAATTATCTCGTTTTAATTCGCCACCCCAGCGATTGATAAAGGAATTATCTTGGCTATCATCTAAAATAGCTTCAACTGGATTCTTCCTTACAATACGTGCGCTTGCAATACTTGGTATATCCGAATAAAAAGTAAAAGGATGCTTGTATTGGCATCCTGCTGACAGACGATTCATTGCTGCGTTTCCATTTGTAGTTTGAATAAATATATCTTCAATCAAATTTTCCGTTAAATCATAGAAAATATGATAACATTGCGCTCTTATTTCTCCCATGCTGACGGTTGGTGCAGCTATTCGAAATAACTGATCTCCGTCAGGAGTTGGTGCTTTTACAATACACATACCTTCGATTTCTAATCCATGTGGAGCGAATAGTGGGTAACTAAATGTCAATGAATATAAACCATTGAGTATTTCTTCAACTTCAGCTTCATAAATATTTGCATCTAATATCCCCAGTCCATTGGTTGTAAAATCAGTTTCATTTGGTTTATATAAGGTAATCATACATATCTCCACCTAGGTTTAATTGTTATTGATTGGACTGTACCTGACCAAGCTATTTTATTACTCCCAACTTCGAATATCGGAAACTTACCAACCATCTTATTGTTCATAGGCGTTGTTCCTAAATACGTCTCTAAAATTTCAGAATCAACAACTACAGAACTTGCAATATCTTTAAGCTGAAAAGTAACATCATTTATGGTTATATTCACTGTTCCTTTTGCAACAATGACCATTTCCGGCTGTGATTTTTCTGTACCTGGATTATATATTAATCCTGGCTCATAGATTGTAATACTTTCATCTTCCACATATTCAAATGGATCTAGCATAAAATTAACTTCAAATTCTCCATACTCTTCAATTTCATTTGCAATATCACCTATTTCTACATTTTTTATTTTTCGATAAACATCATCATCAGTGAAATGTAGCATTTTCGCATTTAAAAGCCATGGTTTTGCACGTCGAATTAATGGTTTTATATTTTCCTTTTCCAGTACATTAAACTTCAATGTAAAAGGGATGTCTTCATACGCCCCTTTCTTTGTAAGTGAACCATTCCTTCCTGGCACTTCTATATATTCTATTTTTCGTTTTGCAGTTGGAATAACGGGACGCCCTACCATATAAATTCCGTAACCACTTGCCAATTCGTTATCTATTACCATATCAAGCAAATGTATTCCTCCCTATCCCAACATTCAAATTACGTCCACGTTGTGCCATTATGTTATCAACTTGTTCTGTTATAAGTTTAATGTCATTGTCATTTCTCACAGTATTGTAAATATTAACTTCAGTTGGACGATTTGACATAGTTGCAGCAATCCCTTCTCCAATTTCACCTAAGGTTTTCTTATTCAGTGGAAGAACTGCTTCTCGCCCTGCTTCACCAGCACCTTGCAAACGCCCATTACTCATGCCAAAAATAGTTGGTCTAGTGAAAATACCACCTTTTGCACGCCAATCCACATTGATTCCTGTTGGATAAGAAATTGTTTTACCAGCAATCTCTTTACTCCCTGTTTCTAAAGAAAAATGCGGTAGTTTAGGCATTTCAGGCTTCGGAAT
>NZ_NTRO01000097.1:0-8773 GCF_002560575.1 Bacillus sp. AFS023182
TATTACTTCCTTTCTAAATAAGGAATGTTACCTTGATTTTACATGTATATTAACTTGAAAGTCTTCAAAATGCAAAAAAGAAAGATGTGTTATTAGACAAAGAAGCGCTGAAAAATATGAATGCTGTAATTACATTAAAATATAAAAGTGGGGATAAACAAGATTTCTTTGTACGGTTAGAAGGAAACAATAGGCAGATTATGCTTGTAGAGAGTACCAGTGAACAGCACGAGTGGGTTATGAAGTATACGCCAAAAATATCATTAAGTTGTTTAAATAAAGGCCGAATTTTGATATCGGAGGAATCAAGAAAGTGGCACAAATATTTAGTAATCCGATGTTCTTAGTTTTGATTCTTTTTTCAGTTCTTACGATTATGTTAGGTGCAATTGTTTATTTGAAACTCAAAAAATTATGAGTTATACCAATAATCGTTTGCATACTCTTCTTATTACTTGTGTTGAAATATGCAAATGAGACTTTTCTTTCTTGGGTTATATATATACAATAGTATCTCTATTAGTTGGACTTTTCATTAAATCCATTTTGTCTAAATGAGTTTACCAGATTTCTAGATACATTAAATACTTATGGATATGCAAAAATGTTTATATATCTATAAAATATTTTACCATCTGCTCAAAGAAGCAAATGGAATCAATGCTTTCAATATAAATAAAAGGGGATGACTAAATTGAAAGAGTATGAATGGGATAATCAGTTAGAATATTTGAGAAATACAAGAGATCTATATTACAACGATGATTATATAAGTTTTTTGGTAAATGCAGTTTGGAAAATTTCTAAACCAGTTCATATAGTTGACTACGGTTGTGGATATGGATATTTAGGGCTGACCCTATTGCCTCTGTTACCAATAGGGTCTAGATATACAGGAGTTGATAAGGGTAAGAAACTAATTAATGAAGCAAGAGAGTTATTCCGAAGTCTTCCATATGAAGTAGAGTTTATTGAAGCAGATGCTACTGAAATCGAATTAGAAAGAAATTATGATATAGCAGTTTGTCATGCTTTTTTACTACATATGAACGATTCGAAGACAATGTTACAAAAGATGGTAGATTCGGTTGTTAATGGAGGCAGTATCATATGTTTTGAACCACACTGGATTTCTAATATGTCTTCGTATTACCTGAATAATCTGGAGCAATCTGAAATAATTCAGCTTGGTGTTCTGCAAAAATTGTTTGAAAAAGATGCAAAGCGAAATGGCGCGGATGGTAACATTGGAATGAAATTACCGATATATTTAAGTGAACTAGGTGTAGAAAAGATTGAGTGCAGGGTTAGCGATAAGGTGAATTTTCTTAATACGAATGAGATGCAAAGAGAGAAACAACAATTGTATCACGCACTTAAGGAAGAGGGAATCGGTAATACACCTGCTGAAAAGGATGGTTTTATTGAACGTTTAATAAGCCGAGGACTGACGTATAATGAAGCGATAGCACAGTACCAGGCAGAATTAAACTTCTCTAAAGAATTTACTTTAGAATCTTCTTTCGTCTATGCCCCAAGTATGAAAATCACTTTTGGAATCGTGAAGAATAAGTAAATATGTCGAAATAGTGTACGAATTTGGATAGAATCGATATTAATTTTGAAAACTTTGCTCAAATCATCCATATCCTATAGAAAAACAGAGATAGTCTTGTTATGATAACAAACATAGTCCTTTTCATAACTCAAATAGATAGAATAGTGAGATAAGTTTCAGGAAAGGATGTATACAAGGGAGGAACAGCATGAAGCGAGTTGCTTGGTTTACTGATAGTACAACTGCAAGCTGTACAACAAGTGAAGATAATTTTGTTATACCAATTGAAATTGTTATTAATGGAACTGCCTATAAAGACTGTGAAGAAGGTGTTCGTGAACGTGTCTACGATGCGTTAAAAGAAGGTGTAACCGTAACTACATCACAACCGAATTTAGGCGAGATGGTTGCTCTTTTCTCGAAGTGTAAAGAGGAATATGAAGAAGGATTTGCTTTCACAATTAGCGGGAAGGTAAGTGGTACCTATCAAAATATGATACTCGCAGCAGAAATGGCAGGATTTCCTCTAATCGTAATAGATAGTGAAACAGCAAGTTATCCAATGGATGAACTTTTAACAAAAGCACAAACGTTATACCGTGAAGGTATGACTTTACAAGATATACAAAAAACAATACAACACATTGAACGTAGTCCTTATTATGTATTTCCGAAAGATCTAAAAGGTTTATATGCAAGTGGACGTGTGAAGGGAGTGCAGTTTATACTAGGTAGCCTACTAAGCGTGAATCCAATTTTAGAAGTACAAAACGGAGAAGTTGTGATGACAAAAAAAGTTCGTAAAATACAAAAGTGTAAAGAGTATATGCGAACTGAACTTGAAAAAGACACTCCGAAAGTGGTACATGTTTTCCACGCTAATGATGAAGCAGGGGCGAAAGAATGGATTGCCGATTTTAGAGAAGTATTTCCTGAAATGAAGTTTCAAATTTACCCACTTCCTATATCTTTTGCTGTTCATGCAGGCGCTGGAACAATTGCGATTAGCTTTTCGAAAGGGGAAAACCGTGAATAATTCACGGTTTTTTTATGTTTTTGTTCTTAGTTTTATGTAAATGGAAATAATCCGGAAATTTAGTAATAAGTATAGGACAAATTTTTATTCATATAACGAAAAATACGCTATTCTTTTTATAATTAATTTTTTAAAAGAAACAGCATTTTTGACGGGAAAATATAAGGGGAATGAAAAAGCCATTATTAAAGAGCTTGAAAAGGGACTGCAAAGAAAATTAAATGCTGAAGAAATTGAAACTATCAATTTTTTCGTCAATGGATACTGTCTAGAAAGAGTTTAATATTGAACTCAGAGAAAAGTATACGATTTCTTTTACTAGAAAGCATGTTAAAGAGCCCAGGAATTTTGTTTCTGGGTTTTTTAACATGTTTGTTTATTAAGGCGTTGTACCTTTTCATGGCCATAATCTAATTTTGTGTTTTCCACAAAAACAAGAAAAGATAACATAAAAGAAGAACACTAAATATGTAGAAAATTTGTTAATCTGAATTGTATTTCGATTCTTCAGATTTGTTAGTTCGATACAACAGAACATGCTATTTAGCTGTTTTAAATCGAAACGAAGAGGCAAAGGCAGAACTTGAAACAGTTCTTCATGAAGATAAAACTGGATTTTTTGCAGAACTTGGAGAAGAAGATGAAGATTTAGAGGAAGTATGGGCACGATAAAGTAATAGAAACTTTTCACGATGTATAAAATACGAAAATTAGGATGAAAATGAAAATATATTTTTGAATTGATTGACAATTATCTGTTTCATGGAATAAAATAACTTTTAATAAAAGTATACAAATCTGAAGACGAGAAAGAGTAAAATATCGTACTGTTCCCCAGAGAGCCGGCGTTATGCTGAAAGCCGGTGTACAGACTTTATTTGAAAATCATCTCCGAGGAGCCGTGGCTGAATAGAGTAAGCTCGGACGGATGTCTACCGTTACAAAGAACGCGTATGCTAGTACGTTGCTAAGTGCTATTGGTTAAAATACTAATAGAATTAGGGTGGTAACGCGGGTAAACCCGTCCCTACTTATAGGGACGGGTTTTTTGTGTGCTTTTACAAAATTTCAAAGGAGTGATTGTAAATGGAGAAGGTAGATGTAAAAGAATTAGCTGTAGGAAGAGAAACACGAATTCGTAAGCAGTGGAACAAGCAAAATATCTTTGAGCAATCCATTCGGAATCGTGAAGGCGCACAATCTTTCGTTTTTTATGAAGGACCACCAACTGCAAATGGATTACCGCACGTTGGGCATGCGCTTGGGCGGACGATTAAAGATGTAGTAGCAAGATATAAAACAATGACTGGATACAAAGTACTTCGAAAAGCTGGCTGGGATACACATGGTTTACCGGTAGAACTAGGAGTGGAAAAGCAACTTGGTATTTCTGGTAAACATGAAATTGAAGAATACGGAATTGAACCATTTATCCAAAAGTGTAAAGAAAGTGTATTTACGTATGAAAAGCAGTGGCGTGAATTTACTGAGAGCATCGGATATTGGGTTGATATGGATGATCCGTACGTAACTTTGCAGAACCCTTATATTGAGAGTGTATGGCATATTCTTGGAACAATTCATGAAAAAGGGCTGCTATATAAAGGGCATCGAGTTTCACCGTACTGTCCAAGTTGTCAAACATCACTTAGTTCGCATGAAGTAGCGCAAGGTTATAAAACAGTAAAAGATTTAAGTGCGACTGTGAAATTTAAAGTATTGAATAGTGAAAATGAATATTTTCTTGGGTGGACGACAACCCCGTGGACATTGCCTGCCAATGTAGCTCTTGCTGTACATCTGGATATGGAATATGTGAAAGCAGAGAAAGATGGAACCGTTTATATTGTTGCAAAAGAGCGTGCAAATGATGTGTTAAAAGAAGGCTATCAAGTATTATCTACTCATAAAGGAGCAGAATTAGTAGGTATTTCATATACAGCTCCATTTCCTATGGACGAAGTTACGAATGGATACCGTGTTATTTCAGCAGACTTTGTTACGGGAGATAGCGGGACGGGACTTGTTCATATCGCACCAGCTTATGGAGAAGATGATTATAAAGTGGTGCAACATGAAGGATTATCGTTCCTTCATGTTGTGGATGAGCAAGGTAAATATACAGAAGTTGTTCCGTTTTTAAAAGGGAAGTTTGTGAAAGAGTGTGATGTGGATATTGTTCGTTATTTAGCTGGGGAAGGATTGCTCTATCATAAAGAGAAATATGAACATAGTTATCCGCATTGCTGGCGCTGTGATTCACCACTTCTCTATTATGCTGGAGAGAGTTGGTTTATTCGGACAACTGAAATTAAAGAGACGTTCTTACAGAATAATGATGCAGTTACATGGTATCCAGACCATATGAAGCATGGGCGATTTGGAAAGTTTTTAGAGAATATGGTGGACTGGAATATTAGCCGAAAACGCTACTGGGGAACACCGTTAAATGTATGGGAATGTGAAAACTGTGATCATCAATTTGCGCCGAAGAGCATCGAGGGATTAAGAAAGCATAGCAGAGGGCAGGTAGAAGAAAATTTAGAACTGCATAAACCGTATGTAGATGAAGTGAAGGTATGCTGTGAAAAATGCGGTGGCTTAATGACTCGTACGCCAGAAGTAATTGATGTTTGGTTTGATAGTGGTTCGATGCCATTTGCACAGTATCATTATCCATTTGAAAATAAAGAGCTTTTTGAGGAACAATTCCCAGCGGATGTAATCGCTGAAGGTGTCGATCAAACGCGCGGTTGGTTTTATAGCTTATTAGCAGTAGCGGCTTTATACACTGGAAAAGTACCATACAAACGTGTATTATCTCTTGGGCATGTGCTAGATGAACAAGGACAGAAAATGTCTAAAAGTAAAGGAAATGCATTAGATCCAGTAGACTTAATTGAAAAATTTGGTGCAGACGCATTAAGATGGGCTCTTCTTGTTGATAGTGCACCTTGGAATGCAAAACGATTTTCTGAAAGAACTGTCCAAGAGGCGAAGTCGAAACTTGTAGATACACTTGTAAATGTATATAGTTTTTATGTTTTATATGCAAACTTAGATGAATATGATCCAAAAGAGAAGTATGAGGTAAAGCGAACGAAATTAGATGAGTGGGTATTATCACGTCTTCATAGTACAACGAAAAAAGTAAGAAGTGCATTAGATGAGTATCAATTTACAAATGCAGCTCGTGAAATTGCGACTCTTGTAGATGAGGTAAGTAACTGGTATGTAAGACGTTCACGCAATCGTTTTTGGGAGTCTGGCATGAATCCTGAAAAGACCGCGGCGTATGAAACACTTCATGAGGTACTTGTTACACTTAGCAAGTTACTTGCTCCATTTACTCCTTTTGTAGCAGAAGATATTCATCTTAACTTGGAAGGAAGTAGTGTTCATTTGACGGATTATCCAGCAGCAGATGAAACACTTATTCAATCAAAGCTAGAACAAGAAATGGATGCTGTTTTACAAGTTGTAGAACTCGGACGTAGCAATCGAAATCAATATGCATTAAAAGTGAAACAGCCATTAGCAGAGCTTGTATTACTAGAGCATCATGAGCAGAAAGTAGACTGGAAATCCTACCGTGATATTGTTATGGATGAATTGAACGTAAAAGCATTTCATGTAGAATTAGATGAAACAAAGTATACATCGTATCAATTAAAGTTGAATTTTAAGACGGCAGGACCGAAATTCGGGAAGAACGTCAATGTTGTAAATCAATGGTTAAAACAATTACCGCAAGAAGAAGTACAAAAATTTGTTGTAGAGGAAAAGGCAACGTTTAAGCTTATCTCAGGAGAAGAAATTACAGTATCAGTTGAAGATGTATTGGTAGAACAAGTGCCAAAAGCAGGATTTTCTAATACGACAAACGGACAATATACGGTAATGTTAGATACAAATGTTACAGAGGAATTGTTACAAGAAGGAGTGGCACGTGAATTTATTCGCGCTGTTCAAGAGTATCGAAAACAGTTAAATTTACCCGTTAACTTGCGAGTAGATGTAATCCTTGATACAGAAGATGAATTACAGAGAACATTAACGAAACATCAAGGTTTATTAGAAGAAAACTTGTTAGTAAAGCAATTTACATTCCAAACGTTAACACAAGAGGAAGATGAAATTTCTTTAGGTGAGAAAACGGTTCGAATCAAGTTGAGTCCAGCTAGCTAAATCACAAAAAGTAGTATGTAATCCAAGACACAGTTACAAAATCCTGTATGAATCATGCAGGATTTTGTTTTTATTCTGCGAAAGATACAGGGATTATTACCTGTTTGTAGTTGAAAATGCTAGAACAACATAAGTGATATCAAAACATCAGTATTCTTTTTGTTTAGAATAAATGTAGGAGTAGTAATTATGAACGATCTGGTGCAGGACATGATTGAATAAATTGAAGATCATCTTAAAAATCTTTTTCAAGTTTGGTTAATCTCTATAGTGAATAATATCTTTCGAAAGTATTTATTACTTTGATACACAAATATTGAGAAAATATTACTTTATATTTAATGAGAAAAAGAGAAAGGTAATATAATTGTTTTTATAGAATTACTCGTACATTCAAAATTTATGAAGAGAGTGGAGAGTGGTTCTAATGTTCAAAAAAAGAGTAGTGGCAATTGCTACAGCAATACCGTTAGTGCTAAGTACAGTATCTACTGCTTCAGCGGTAGAAGAGAAACAAGTAAAGATAGACAGATATTCTCCTCAGGAAAAAGCAGCCGAATATTTAAAAACGAATGCTTCGCAATATGCATTAAAGTCAGATCTATCAGACTTACAGTATATTTCAACAACGGATACACAGGTAGCTTCATATGTTAGATTTCAACAAGTAGTAAATGGTGCGCCTGTATTTTCAAGACAAATAACGGTAACCCTTAATGGAAAAGGTCAAAAATTACTTGCAGTTTCTGATTATCAGCCTGTGCAGAGTGTGAAAGAAATTAAGCAAAAAATCAGTGAAAAAGATGCGGAGCAAAAATCAAAGGCATATGTTGGAGGAGAAAGTGAACAAAATTTATGGGCGCCAACAATGAATGAATTTGGCTATGTCATTGAAGAAGGTGTTGCTATTCCGGTATACCGAGTTGTAGTCCACTCCAATCAACCATTTGGTGCGTGGGAAACACTCATTGATGCTGAGAGTGGAAAGTTAATTAAAAAGGTTGATATAAACCGGAAAGCGGAAGGGACAGGGAAAGTGTTTATGCCTAATCCTGTCGTATCAAGTGGCAGTTTAACGGGATTAAAGGATAATAATGATGCAGATTCCACAGCATTAAATAATCAATTAAAAACAGTTACTTTAAAAGGTTTAAATGGGACGGGATTTTTAGTTGGAGATTACGTCACTATTTCTTCAAAGGCAAAAACGAAATCTTCAACCCTTCAATTTAATTACACACGTTCAAATGATAGTTTTGAAGATGTAATGGCGTATTATCATATCGATACTTTACAACGTTACATCCAACAAATAGGTTTTAATAATATTAATAATCGTTCTATTAAAGTAAATGTGAACGGAACGAGAGATGATAATTCTTTCTACTCTCCGTCAACAAAAGCTTTAACATTCGGAACTGGTGGGGTAGATGATGCAGAGGATGCAGGAATTATTGCACATGAGTATGGGCATTCGATTCAAGATAATCAAGTTCCAGGGTTCGGAAGTTCTGCAGAAGGCGGGGCAATGGGAGAAGGATTTGGAGATTTCTTAGGTGCAACTTATGAGGATGCTACATCAACTACAGGATATGGAAAAGCATGTGTAGGAGAATGGGATGGGACTTCTTATTCCAGCTCTAATCCAACATGTTTACGACGATTAGACAATAATAAAGTGTATCCAAGGGATATTGAGAACGAAGTACATGCGGATGGAGAAATTTGGGCACAAGGTGAATATGAAATGGCGCAAGCTTTTGGTCGTGATGTAACAACAAAAATCATTTTGCAGTCCCATTGGTCACTTACTCCAAATGCGACATTCCGTGATGGTGCCAAAGCAATAAAGCAAGCAGATGCACTACTTTACGGAGGACAACATGCAGCGGAAATTGATCGGATTTGGGCAGCACGAGGAATTAGTACGAATTAAGAATATGAATGAATAATAAAGAACCCCTGATATAACTGAAGTGAACCCTGAAAAT
>NZ_NTRO01000098.1:0-1087 GCF_002560575.1 Bacillus sp. AFS023182
TGATTGTACCAATCATTTTTATTTGCCAGTCAGACGGTAATGTCACATTTTTACGAGTATCTACATCTGTAGGATCAGAACCATTTCCTATGAACCATTCAAGAGATTTATTTCCATTCAAGTAGTTTAAATCTACATTACCAGATACACCAGCAAGTATACCTGTTTCGGTATATTGCCAAATATCACAACTATAAGCAGGTTTACTGCCACCGTAACGAGGAATCCATAGGAAGTCTGCACTTACACTATTTAATCCATAACTTGTATACATGTGATGTGATACGTATAATCCAACTTTCCAACCTGCTACACGACAAGTATCAATGAAAGCCTGAGACGCTTTTGCCAAATTAGTTGGCCCACAACTAGCGAGTGTATCATCTTCTACATCTAATACAAGAAACTTTGCATCCTTGTCAGCACGTGCCATAAAATCTTTTGCTTCCACAATAGCGTCTTGAACGCTTACATAACATCCATAAGCATAATGGCCAAATGGCACTCCATATGCTTTACAGCCTTGTATATACTCTTTGTAGCGTGTATCGATTTTATTAGATCCATATTGTACGCGAATAATAGCAAGGTCTAATTCTTTACTCGCTTCTGCCCAATCAATAGTTCCATTATGATGTGATATATCTGCTATTTTCTTCATTCTTACATACTCCTTTTTTAAATTATTGGAAGGAATTTTCCCTTTCTGCTAATGGTCTATCTTTGAATTAATTTACAAAATCACAAAAAAACAGTCTAAAACTTCTCCTTTTCTCTATAGTTAACACCTTAGGAAGAAGTCCACTTAGTAGCTATCAACGTAAAATCCTTATATCCAAGTTCTTTCTATAGCAAAACTATTTTTAAGTTTATCGTTATTGATGTAAAATAAAAAAGAGCCACTCAAACGAGCAACTCTAATCTTTTATTCTTATCTAACATCAAAATGTTTTTCTTTTAACCACGTTCTTTTTCCAATATACGGCATATTTTGTTCATACCAAGCTGCACTTAAAATAGATATCTCACCCATTTAACATAGTCTGCTTTATTAATCCAACCCCACGGTTTAGTTACATGTAACCAA
>NZ_NTRO01000099.1:0-38946 GCF_002560575.1 Bacillus sp. AFS023182
GCGGTTCCACTGGTGGTTTTGTATCGCCCGGCTCCGTTGGTGGTTCCACTGGTGGCTTTGTATCTCCTGGATCCGTTGGCGGTTCCACTGGTGGCTTTGTATCTCCTGGATCTGTTGGTGGTTCCACTGGTGGTTTTGTATCTCCCGGATCCGTTGGCGGTTCTACTGGTGGTTTTGNNGGCTCTGTTGGTGGTTCTACAATCGCATCTGGTTGTTTCTCCGTTGGAGCCACATCTACAATGCTTGCTAGTGATAAGTCTGTATTTTGATCACCAAATGCAAATTGGTCACCTTTAACTGCTACTTGCGGACTTCCATCTGTAATAACTGCAATCACATTATCCTTCGTTGTATCATGAATGGTTTCATCTGAAGTTTCTCTGTCAAATAAAGCTAGAGCACGGGAAGTTGTTTCATCCCCATTTTGAAGATTACTTACAATTGCCTTATCTTTATAATTTACTTTGTTTTTATCAATATCTAGGACATATGCAACATCTTTGTCCTGACTTTTTATCGCATTTTCTGTCATTGTTTCAAAATCTTTTCTATTTATATCTTCTTTCTTTTCTTCTGGTTTATTTTTATCAGCTTTTTTGGTTATAGCTGGCTTACTTTTTGTTGTTTCCTGACTTCCAAACCAACTACAACCAGCGCTACCTAGTAACAACGAACCACCTACAGCTACAATTCCCATCTGTTTAAAAAATTTATGATAGTTTAAAGGCATAACGTTTCTTCCCCCTTTAGATTTCGCTTAATTCCTTATCAATTTTTTCGATTTTTGCTTTCTTTTCTTCTTCACTAAGAGTGGATTGCCCCACGTCCTTTTTTTGCAACTCTTTTACCTCTTTCATAAGAGTTTTATTTCCTTGTGTTTTTGCAAAGGCAAAGCAATCATCAAATTTTTTCTGATTCACATAGGCTTCAGCTACAAGCTTTTCACGTCTACCATCCATATTGACCTTTGTTTTTAATCGAATCACATCTTTATATTTTTTATTAAGTGCCGCCTTTTCAAAATCAATCACATCGTTTTTAACGTCAATTTCATTTATTTTTTTTATATTGTCGATTCCGATATAGTAAGCTACAACACTCTCTGCAAATTTCGCTTCATACTGTATGGCCTTAGTTGCCTTTCCGCTTAATAAATAAGAGAATAAGACTGCTTTTTGACTCTCTTTATCTAACCCTTTATAGTCCAATTTCTCAAACTCTTGAATTGCCTTTGGATATTGCTGAATAGAAGCTTGTTGAAGTCCTTTCACTAAATGCGTATCCGGCTGATCGGTTCTTGCTTCAACTGAATTCGTTGGGACAGTATATAAGGAAAAAACACTTATAGCTCCTACTACAATCCCGCTAACCGCTCCTCCGATAATTTGGAATAGATGTTTTTTATTCTTGTTTCTTTTTTCTAAGGTAAGCTCTTCGTTAACATGTTGTTTCTCTCTAGCTCTGTTGTTTTCTTTTGGTTCCTTTACCTCTTTAGGTGGAGCAATCTCTTGCAAAAATCCTTCAATATCTTGTTTCATCAGTTCTAACAGCTCTTCTTTTTGTTCCTCTTGTTCCTCATCCATTTCCATGGCAGACAGTTTATTTTCTACATGTTCATACAAATGTGAAGCATAACCAGCTCCTAGAGACAATGTCCCTGCATACAACTCATTGTCTTGATCTAAAATATGAAAATCTACATGGACAATATTTTCTTGTTCCTGTAAGGCTTTTTCGAGTTGGTACGAAATCTTACAAGCATCCTGCAACGACATCTTTTGAAAACTTTTAATCTCTGGTATTGTGCTTTTGGTAAACATGACTTCTAACATAAATTGTGTCCTCCTCCCCTTTCTAGCGCTCTACATTGGCATATAAAAAGAAGCTATACAGTCGCATAGCTTCTTTGTCAAAACGAATTTCATTGTATCTTCACATCCAAAAGAACAAAATAGATCCAAATTTGATATTACTATTAATGCCTTCTGCTAATCCCTTTGCACCCATTACAATAACTAACCCTACAGCCGCTCCAATAAACCAGCCCTTACTCTGGTGTCTACCTCGTTCTCCACCCCAGATCAGATAGTAACCACCAATACAAAATGCGATAGCCGCACTAACGAGTCCCAAGCGTTGCGCCCAGGCTAATACTGATTCCCCTGTACTAACTAGGCTAGACATGCCGTCTCCCGCACCTAAAATCAAGTTATTTAATTTAAACATATCCTACACTCTCCTTATATTTGTGTTATACAACTTCACTTGACTGAGAAAGATCCACCGGACGTTCAGGTGCCCTACTAGAACCTTTTTCTTCTTCTACAAATAGAGTGAGTGCTTCTAATATTAATTCTTGATTTCCTTCAATGAACTGTTGATGTTGTGCATGGAGCCAATTTTGATAACTTTCTCCTTTGACCTTTAATAACTTTTCGACCAAGTCCCGTGATTTCTTTAAATCACGTTGTGTAACAGTTGGAATAGACAATTTATTACACCGCCTCTCTATCCATTTATTTATTGATGTACATTTCCTTCATATTACGTACAAACACATCTAATTCTTTTTCTAACTCCGATGGTTTGTATTTATCTAATGCAAGTTGCTTTTTAAGCTTCCCTTTTTGATAATAAGCTAAAGTTTCACCATTCTGTTCTAAACCATAAAATTCTTGACTTTTGTCTACGTCAAATCCCGAATGATTACTATCTAATTCCTTACCGTTTACATTATTATTCTTTAATGCTTTTTGAACTTGATTCATATAGCCCACTCGATCCTCTTTACGGAAAGAATACATTACAAATCCAGTTCCATCCTGTGACATAAATTTTTTCATCTCTTGAGGGCTTAGTTCTTCAAGTTCTCCTTTCTTGCTATTTGAGAATACCAGTGTGGAACCAATCCCTAAGATTGCAACCAATGCAACAATAACGGCGATGATTTTTGATTTTCGAGTCATACTTTGACCTCCCTATTATTATTAAACAAGCGATTTTGGAGTCTACTGAGAGTTCAATTTGTATCTCCACATCTGGTTATTATTATAGCAAGAATATTGGGAAAATATTGATTAATTACCATTTCTGGCTGATATGGTAAACCCTATATTGGCATGCATATGAACATTCATCCCGACCGAACTTCATAAGCCCAATACTGCACAACGTTTTGGCATGTACGTAGAACCTTGTGTATCTACTATTTTTGTGTTCATCGCTTCTTCAGAATGTCTCACTGGGATATTCCTCACGATTACTAACTCCTACAGATGATGGATACACCGTATTTTTCCCGTGGTCACAGGTGTGTTTTAAGTATCCACACACCGAACTTAGAAATCGTATACCCACCCCTTCTAGTGACCGTTTCGAAAGAGGGCACGCATGTGGAATTTTCAAAGGACAGTTGTGCTTCGATAAGGAAAAACTTTCGTTTTGAACGTCTATAAAAACAGTTACGAAATTGTTGGTTTTTCCATTATCATCGGATAAATCTATCTATCTCAGCACACTCCAAAACCGCTTGTTTTCTCGAAAATCATCTTATTTCCGTCGTTGGCACACAGTCGTCAATTCATCATCCTGGTTTCTTCTCTTGGCAATTACTTTTTGCTTTTCATCCATGACTGAACGGACACGGTAATAGATCTCTGCAACCCTTTCAATGTTTCCTGTTGTATGTTCTATCGCTACCGCTCCTTTTAACTGATACACTTTGCCATCGAATGTTTTGACACTTTGTGCACGTGACGACGATATATCATAGAATGCAAGTCTCTGCTCTTTTCCCATGTCTATCGCCTCCTTCGTAAAGGGAAGGACTTAAAATCCCCCCTTTCATCTTGTATAGTTTTCTATCCATCTATATATCGAAAATGATTGTGAAATCCCTAAAACCCTGATAAGATTCTTCTTTTTTGAAAGGTAAGACTATGCTAGAACCGTTGTCTGACATGAGGTAGTAATTCGGTTTGCTCCATGTTTTCCGTATATACGTTGTAAAACGGAATGAGATTCTACTACGATGGAAGTTCGAATATTATAGGTAGCACTTTTCTTTAAAAACTGCTCCATATGAGGGATGGGGTAAAGATTGAATTGATAAAATACTAGATGTATCGGTCTAATTTTCTTCTTCTCTGTTAGAAAATGAAGATAATGAGATAACGCTTCTCCTCGATCTTCATAGGTACTATTACTTGTATCTATGCTGATATACGTGACAACCTTTTGATGATCTTCATAATCTAAAGAAACTGTTTCGCTTAACAAATCATACTTTACAATGCGATAGCCTTGTTTTAATTTCTGTTGATGTGTATCTTTGTAAAATTGACCCGTGGGATCAAAAATGAAGATAAATCTCTGTTCTGCTTTTCTTACCCCCTCTATTACTGTTTGATACGCCTCTTGGGACGCTCTAATTACATCTACACCCTTTTTCTCACGATTCGAACTCTTCATTGCCTGTAGAAGCCCTGAGCACCTTTGAATGACTCCTAGCATGTCTTTCTCTCCTTTCATACTTTAAATTATTGAGCTTTTTTGCGGTTCCTTACTGCAAATACAGCTCCAATTGCGCCAAGTACGACACATACAATTCCAATCCATTTTATGTATGGATTTTCAGCTTTACCGCCAGTTGTAGGAAGATTATTTTCTACTTTCTTTGGTGTTTGTTCTTGTTGTGGTTGTGTAATGATTTTATGTGGTGTCTCTGGTTGTGGTGTAACTGATTGTTCCGTTACTTTTGGTTGTTCTGGTGTCTGTGGTTGTGGTGTTTCTGGATGTTCCGGTTTTTGTGGAGTCTCTGGTGTAGGTGGTGTCGGTTTCTTTTCATCCTTTACTGTATGTTTGATAATTTGGCCGTCCTCTTTTATTTCGAAACGGAATGTTTCTTCGTTAATTAAATATCCGTCTGGCGCAATCGTTTCACGGTATGTGTACTCTCCAGCCGGAAGTTTTTCAAATGTTGCAATCCCCTCTTTATTTGTCTTACCTTTCACGACTTCCTTTCCTTGCTCATCATAGATTGTGAACTCTGCTCCTGGGAGTTTATTATTCCCTTTAGCTACGTCCACCTTTGTAATGATAAGAGAACCTGTGATTTGCTTATTTTTAGCCGTTAATGTAAGTGTTTTGTCATTCTCAGAGATGTTAAAAGGAATTGGATCTTTCGAAAGAACATATCCCTTTGGCGCTTGCTTTTCGACAAACTGATATGACCCAAACGGTACATTCGTAACTTCAATCATGCCGTTTTTATCTGTTTTGTGTTCGCTAATTTTCTTTCCTTTGCTATCTTGAAGGATGAATGTTGCTCCTTCTAATTTCTTATCTGGATTTTCTGCATCCACCTTAAGAAGTTTCACATTTCCTTTTACTTCTTTGTTTTCCACTGTGAAAGTAAGTGTCTTCCCTTGTTCTTTTATTTGGAATGGATACTTTGTTTTGTTTAAAATATGTCCTTCCACACCTTTTGTCTCGACAAAGTAGTAATCTCCGTAAGGAAGATCTTTTACTTGGGCAATTCCTTTCTCATTTGTAGTGGTCTTGGTGATTTCTTTTTCGCCTTGATACACAGTGAACTCTACGCCTGGAAGAACTTTCCCACTATCACTCAATTTCTTAATCTCGATATTCCCTTTTACTTTTGCATTTTCTACTGTGATGGTTGCAACTTCACCAGTCTTCACTTCAAGTATTTGAGGTTTATTATTCACTACATAGCCAGTAGGAGCTTTTACTTCTTTTAAAGTATACTTCCCAGCTTCTAAACCAGAAAGGCTCGCTGTCCCCTCCTCATTGGTAGTAATCGTGCCTACCTTTTCGTTTGCACTGTTGAAAACTTCAAATACAGCACCTTGTAACACTTCTTTTTTCTCACCTACTTTTACAACCTTCAATCCACCAAGGGATTTCCAGTATACTTGTAGATCAGTACTTACTTTTTCCTCATTTCTTTCTAATAAGACCGTTGCATCTTGCACCTTATCAGTACCTTTGTAAGCTACTGCATGCAATTTAGAAAGGTTAGAGGATACTTTCAAGGAAAACGTACCACTTGGAGAGGATTTTGGTACCAGAATACGGAATTGTTCTCCTAAGTTGAACTGTTGTTTCTCTTCTCCTTTTGTTGAAACAACTTTTGTTCCATTTGGTGCATTGGATAGTTGTACCGTAAATACACCGTTCTTTGCATTACTTTCTACTTGATAGGTTGTCGTCTCAAAGTACTCACCGTTTAATTTTGCTTCTTGATTGTCTGTTGGTGTTACATTCATGTACAGTTCTTGTGTTTCTTGACTTGTATTCGCTCCATCAATGATGGTCTTTACTGCTTTTGCAACACCTGCATCTCGATGCTCAATTTTGTCGATATCAATTTGCCCTAATGCCGCCCAAACAGAAATTTGTGTTGCATAATGCGCCTCTTTCCAGCTAGCAACACCTAGTTCTTCTGGACTCTTTTGTGGATATCCATTTAGAAGAACACGGTACACAATATCATTTGTGCGCCCCATCTCTGGAAGATCATTGCCATCGGGACTGAGTTTTCCATACGTTAAGCAATACGCAATTTGACCATTTGTATTCTTCAATAATTCTGTCCGCAGTTCTTTCCCGTACATGGGGCTATAACTCCAATTCATTTCATATTTCTCACGATTAATGACTTCAGCACTCGCCTTTGTCAGTGGAAATACAAAATTCAGAACAACTAGAAGCATACTCATAGCAATGAGTATCATTTGATACGATCGTTTCAACATGACTAACAGCTCCCTCATATGATATGCAGTTTTCAAAGAACTAAAATCAGAATTTTCAGATTTAAAAGCTAAAAAAATAAAAATAAAATTGTACCTTTTCTTCATTACTGATTTACAATATAAATGTATAATTGTGTAACGCTAAGAAATGTTTCATTCTAATTTTGCTCTATAGTACGTAGCAAAAAATACTTTTTCAATGGGTTCATTAAAGAGATCAGCAAGAACTTTTGCACGTTTCTCGATAAGTCCCTTTTTACCAGTTTCAATATGATATAGAGTTTTTACAGGTATGTCAGAGGCCTCAGATACCTCTTGAATTGTATGACCTTTTGATTCCCTAATATAGCGTAACACGGTCAATTTCTCACCCCCTTAATTACATTCTATTCTCCTAAAAGTAGAATGTCAATCCTTTTGGGAAAGTTTTTTATCCTAAAGGTGAATATTTTCCACTTAAAGAGAAAAATATTATCCCAAAAGAAAATACGATGATTGGAGTGAAATAGATGATACAAAATTATTTTGGAGAAAATGTTAGAATCCTAAGAACACTTAAAGGATTAAGTATGAAAGAACTTGGTGATGTTCTAGGAGTCGCTAGTAGCACTATTTCCAATTGGGAAAACAACAGAAAAGAACCAAATTTTGAAATGCTTCAAAAAATCTCTATCTATTTTAATACAAGTACGGACCGACTCCTAAATAATAAAATTGGTGATAGTGAAGTGCTTACAACTGAAGATCGAAAAATTATTGTAGAGCGTTTAGCTAAAGATTTATATGAGAGTTATAAGAGCATTCCAGATAAAGATAAACCACTATTAGAAAATGAATTAATTGAATACGCTAAATATTTAACTCATAGAATTGAAACTAAAAACAAATTGAAAAACAATTAAAACACGCTATTGCTCTTGGAAACTTTCAATTAAAAGTAATAATTCACGATAAGTTTCTAAAATTTGTTTGTCCTTATCAATCATCTCATTAAACCATTCTTGATTAAAATTCATTTTGTGTTCCTCCCGTATTTTACTTAATTATTTATGTTTTTAATTGGCACGAAATTTTTCTGTTATTAAATAGTGAACCACTCTTAAAAAGTACGAAAGACGCTACTTGTTAGTAGCGTCTTTTTCATTTAAACGGCTCATCCGCCTCCGGGATCAACCTTCATATTCATAACATATTTATTTGTCTCTAGTGATTTTGCATGTTGTGATTCTTCTGTTTCTGATTGAAAAAACGATGTCAATATCATTACAGTATATAACGTAACGACAAAGTATTTATTCACTTGACTTCACCTCTTCTTTTAATAGCTCATTCTTGACATATTGCGAGTAAAATATATTACCTGTTAATTCGAAATATTCCAAGGATTTCTTTAATCCTATTATATCATTATTTACTTTAGAAAACGAATACTGCTGAAAAGCGGTAAATTCCTTTCCATATTTCCTCAATCCCTCGTATAATTTTATTCCTTTTTCCCAATCACCATGCATACACTCATAAAATGCTTCTTCAGATGTATGAATAAGATCAAACCTAATTTTATCTAGATTTATACCGTTTTCTATATACAAGTGTGCTAGCGTAGTATGAAAGGCAAGATATTTTTGTGTTTTTTGTGGGACTTCTATATTTTCACATAAAGAAATCGCCCTTTTAATGTACTTTTCAGCTGTATACGGGCATTCAAATATAAAACTTTCCCCTAAGCAACACCAGGCTGTGGCCTTAATTATAGAAATATCCATCTCAGAATCTAAAATTTCATAACATGTATTCCGACACCTTTCTAGATCATTTCTCATTAAGTATATATAAGCTAACCGTTCTTTATATTTCATTTGTAAACACTGCTTAATATAGTCCTGTTTTATCTCTTTTAAGTTAGCTTCCATACGATCAGCATGTGGAATAATAGCATTGTAATTTTGCTTATCATACATGGCTTCCATATACAAAATATTCAAGGCCGCTTGACAATCGGTATCTGATGAAAAATCTTTTGCATAAATTTCATCAAGAAGTTGTTGTCCTCTTGCAATATTTTGATTTCTCTTATTTTGAATCTTATAAACAGCTAAATACTTCTTTAATCCCTTTGTCTCAGCATGTTCTTCTATAATTTTTTTTATTAAATCGTATTCACCCATTGCTTGGCAATAGCATAATGCCTTCCGTACATTTAATGGAGTTTTACATAGAAGAATATATTCATGAATCATTTGTCTTTTCTCTTCAGGACTATCGCAAATGGACTGAATTAGCTTTAAGAATACTTCAAATTTAAACTCATCTGTTTTACATTGAAGCCCGTTATCAATCGTAGTTTTACTGCTGCCAATTTCCTTTGCAAGTTTCCTACTACTTATTTTCTTGTCCACTTTAAGCTTCAACAATTTTTTCATTAAATTCTCCAATGTAATTCCCCCTTCCAAGCACAAGATACATTATCCAATATTAATTACAGAAAAAAGTTCTTAATTATGGTATAACACTCTGACATATTCTTGTAAGCTAATAAATTGCTATTGTAATTGGGCAATCGACACTTTGATATCAATATACAGTCAAAGTAACGAAGATTTGTCTTGTCATTATGTTTAAACTTAATATCGCTTCCTCATAAATTATATAATTAGAATTATTTTAACATGAAGCCCTTATAGTTATGTATACACCACCTATCTTAAAAATGTTTCTAATTATATTACTGAAAATTCAGTTATTTTTAACCAAAAAAATCACTTCCTACGAACCATATTTTAATAAAGAATTAGCATGGATTTTCACACAGGGGATAACAAAACCTACCTAAGGGGATTTATATTATATTGATAACAATATAATATAAAAAGAAAGATTGTATTTTTTAGAGAGAAATGATTTTAAAAGATATATAAACAAAAAAAACCCACTACACTCAGTTTTAGATTGGTTCCTGTCGCCAAACTAGATACCAATTTAAAACTCCAAGAATAGTATGGGTCTTATTTCACATTTTTAAATGTTCACTTATAGTTAGAATTATACCATAAGGTGCATATAATGTGAATAAGAACCTCTATTTTTTCATGTTTTTTCTGTGTGTGTTTAGTGGGAAAATAGGAGGTTTTTTTGTGTTACTTCAAAACTTTTTGCTCAGTCGAGCAAAGGCCGAATTAAGTCCCCGAATCAAACACTTATCCAAAACACCTGGGGCTATTAATCAAGCAATCAAGAAAGTTACTACTTATATTGATAATATTGTCCTAGAATGTGAAGGTGTTACTACAAAAGATTACCTTACACCACGAAAATTTGAAGCTTTAGAAACAGTTTTATCATACTTGGTACAAGAAGGATATTCTCAAGTAAAACAAGAGCATATCAGCAAAAAAACAGGTATTTCAAAGCCAATTATTAACTACGTTTTTAATTGGTTACAAGACCTGGGAGTGTGCCAACAAGTCAAAGTACGAAGACATGGTAAAATTGCCCCTTCAATTTACATTTTAACTCTACATAACAATTACTTAAAAATCATTGAATATTTCAAGGTGAAATGGGCTGTAGCAATTGATGTATGCTCTACTTTCACTAAATTTCTGAGTGAGAAACTCTTTAAGAAAAATTTTGTAGCCAATCACGAAGATATAAAAAATGATATACAAGTCTCGTCTAATTCTGTAGATATTTTCAGTGTAAACAAACAAGAAAAATCAAATACAGATTGTAAATTAAAAGAAAAGACTAACAGATTACAAGATTTAGACGACTATCTTAGTGAGGATCAGAAAAAGGCTTATTACTACATTTTAAGTCAAGAGTTAAATCACCTTAGTGAAAAAGATGCATACACAATTGCTTTAAGGATGCCACCTTATATCGATCGCTATGCTAGATGGGATTTTGAAGAATGTGTAAAATGGTTTCAATACAATAAAGCTCAAAATAGCAATCCTGCACATTTTATAAAAATGTTTGGGCAAAAGTCTAAACAAAACTGGGAAAGAAGAAATCAGAACGCATTAAAAAAGAAATCCCTACATGGTACAAATAAAAAAAGAGAATTTGTTTTCTATAATTTTTTAGAAGAAAGTAATTAAATTTAAAAAACCATATTAGCATGTAGCCTTGCTTAAAAAAATCAAACATAGCAAGGCTATTTGTCATATCCTCTTATAATCGCTCATAAACTTTTTATTTTCCGACACATGAAACTTCAAAATACAAATCATATTATGGAACCTTTCTATGAAGTTCTGGGCGATTTACGTATACAATTAGCCTTAATCTACTTACTGCTAATTCATCATTGACTATCAAATTAAATTTGAAATTTACTAAGAGAAAATCCTAAATAGCTTGCCAGAGTAAGTTTAAATGCATCATAATTTATTCTAATGTTTTTATTGGTTTTACTTTTTAAAACAAGATTTATTTAATATAGCATTCTGAAATGCTTTCTATTTTGTCTAATTTTAGGAAATCCGATTCAACTTACAAAATATATAAATAGTTTTGTAGATGCCTGTTATTGGCTTCCCTAAAATCTGATAAAATTCTATTTATTTCAAATTGAATCCATGGGGATACTTCCCCTTCTCCCCACTTCTATATAGTATTATAAGAATATCACGAGCTATTGAATGCATTCTAAAAAGATGGGCCATACTAAAAAACGTAAACTATTAAATAGAGCTTTGTAACATTATTTCTCTTTAAGATTAAATACCTCTAATACTTTGTAAAATTTTACAATACCCTATAATTTATTTTAAGAGCCAAAAATTTTATTAGAAGTATCCCTATTTTAAATTGAGTATTATTATTTACTAGTAAAACGCTATTTAAACGCATAGCGTTCAATACCCCTCATTAACTTTCTATATATTTTAGATTAAAAGAATATTAACTAGATACTAATTCTATTAATGAAAGCTTTGATTCTTGCACATATATCTAGTAAAATTCTTATATTGGAAACAAACTTTTAATAATAAAATTTCAAGTCATTCTTTAATTATTGTATTGTCTAATAAATATTTTCCACTTCCAAAGGTGAACGTTATCAAAACGGGGAGTCTTTATAATTTAATTAACATTAATACTAGATACATAGACTAATCTAGTACACAAGTATTTGCACAGGAAACATTTTAAAGGTAGCGAAGCCTCTTTACCTAGTGGCCCAATAAAAATTTTTATTATTAGAGGAATGATCCTTCTAATAAAGAAAGAATATCTAGCACACAAATATTGGAGGTGTGAAGTTTGGAATATGGATATTTTGCACAAGAAGTAGCAAAGCAACTGGATATAAACACTAATACACTTCGCAGATGGTCAATTGAACTAGAAAAAATGGAGTATATATTTGAAAGAAATGAACGTAACCAACGAATTTATTATGAAAATGATATAGATATTTTAAAACAAATGAAGGAATACCTAAATCAAAACTGGAAATTAGAAGAGGCCGCTACACGAAGCATGGAGACAAACGAAGAAAACGTCCCGAAAACGGATAGCGTTCAGGAAGAAAATGAAACTGAAGTAACACTTCAGAAACGTTCACAAACAGATATTTCATTAATCCAAGATAAGTTTTCCTATATGTTTAACCAACAAGAAAAAATCGTACAACAAAACCAAGATATTATTAATTTATTATTACAAGAACGCTCAGAAAAGGAAGAAAAGGATTCACAAATTCAGTTACTACAGGAAAAACTGGATAAAGCTATTCAATTGTTAAATGAGGATCGTCAAGAACAACAAGATAACAGTAAAAAAACGTTCATTCAACGTTTATTTAATCGAAACTAATTGGACGATGCAGTTTCTATCAAATACATTTCTAATTTATAAAAAAGCGGTAATTACCGCTTTTTTTATTTTTTTAACTCATCTTCACAATGCTAAATATACATTTTTAAACGGAGTTCCTCTTCTGTCTGTTTTTAATACCTATTTAACTTCGAAATTAAAACATATATTTAATAATATACATCAAACTAACACTCATCAAAAGTTCATATACTTTTTACTAAGTTTCATACATACCGTCTAAGTATAATGAAGAGAAGCTAACTTGATTTAAATTATTATATTATTAATTAACAAAACCCCAAGAATTTCTGTCATTTCCTCAACCTGATCCCAATCACTTTTCTTAATTTAAACAAATCCAAGTCATCTTAATCCTTGATATTAAAAGGGAGAACGCACCATAAACGCCTAGCGTTCATGATGAATTTCAGTGTGCATATACTTAAATTCTATATAGTTATTCCTCAATTCAAGTTTAAATTTGATCTTGTATAAAATTTAGAGTATTGCTTTCAATATTATTGCGCTTTAAGGCCATTCCATTGTGACAACAGTTATATATTTCTTTAGCCTTGCCTATGAATCTCAAAGATCCTCAGTATTAATATCAATGTCTTGATCATATTTTTCAAAAGTTAGCAAAATATTTTTTATCGATTTTTGGGGAAGCTTGGTTAAGTTCTGTAATTCCCTAACTTTTCAATAACTTCATATTATAGAACTAAAGTAAGGATGCCTTAACACCTTACAGCAATGAGTTTAACGGTTTATGAACGCATGGCGTTCGCATCTTTATAAAGTGTTAATTTAACGCTTTATAAGCGCTCATCCTATATTCTTTTTAATCTTGTTGTAATGAAATTATATATTGAATACTTAAATTATACTTCTTTATTACAAATACAGAATAATTGCTTATTTTAAATGAAACTACAAAGTTAAAATAACCTGCCCCTAAATTTCACAAACAAAGCGTTCTTGATCGTCAACTTCCAGCGTTATCACCATATCTTTTATCATTCCCTATAAACGATCTTAGTATATGACCTCTCAAAAACTCATAAACGTTGATATAAAAGGGTAATCGCTACAAAAACGGATAGCGTTCACGTGATTTTAAACACTAAAATAACACTTTGATAACGTTTATATTATAAGAGATTTAGATACATTCTCTAAAACATCAAATTCTCTTGAAAATATTAAACTTTCAAATCCGACTAACTACTTTATTTGCTAAAAAGTGAATTTCAGCTTAGATAATTGAGTTGGATCATATACAAAGTTCTCCTCTAATTAATGCTTTCATTTTTACTTTTTGAACACTATTGCTTAAGCGGTCTATCAGTTAGTACTTTAGACCTAAAGAGTCCTTCTGAATATTATTATGTAAACTGCGAACTCCCATTATATACATGAATTAAAGAAAGCAACACATTCTAAATTAATCTATTTAATATTTTACTTGCTCTATAGAATTACACCACAAAGAACCAACTTATAATTCTTAATCTACAAAGCTCATCACACAAATTAATATGTAAAATAAGTTGTGGTTACCAAAATACAGACGTTAAAAATCTAAGCTTCTTGTAACACATTTTACAATAGAGATTTTAACGCAAGACCAAATCTTAGAAACAAAGCTATTTATCTTTTAACTGTAGTAAAGTAACTATAAAAATAACCCACTAAATTAGAACTCTCACACTTCAAACAGTCCAGGAGGATGTTAGGTGGTGAGTATTTCAATCGAAATATACACCACGTGAATCATTCGTATTCTTTTTAATGAATAACCTCTCAAAAACCTTATAAATGTTGTTATTAAAGGAATAAACGCCATGATAACGTATAGCGTTCATGTAATATTCAACACCAAATTAACACTTCGATAACATTTGTCTCTTAGCGGATTTAAATATATCCTCGAAAACTTCAACTTCTCTTAAAGAAGATTACGAATTAAAGTTTTTATTCTAACTTTAATTCCTAAAAATATCTTAAAGGAATCCATTCAACACATATAGAAAACTTCTCCAAGGCTTATATAAGTGCCTTACAAACCATACAATTAACTAAACAAACAATTAATCCAAAAAACATACTGAAATCAATTTCAATAAATATTTATTAGATATTTATTGGATATTTATTAGATATTTATATTTTATAACCTTATAATTCAACCCTAATCAATCAACCTATAACATAGAATGAATCAATTATATATATATCTATTATATATCTATAATATTTCTGATTTATATTCAACTTAGGTTCATTCCTTTCAATACCTTGTTTTCGCTCTAATTTTAAGCTATAATATAGTTATTAAATATAAATAAAAAATAAATATTATAGAGGTGATGTATAATGAAAGATTTAAAAGGGAAAACTCTTCATATAGATATTGAAGGCGATATTGGGAACGATTCTTTTAAAGGTTACATTAATGGTGAATACATAAAAATGAAAAACGTATATCAAAGCGTTTACTCAATGCCAAATGTAACAGAAACAAACACTCAAAAAAATGTGCTTAATCTAGTAGATAATATGTTTGTAAATATTGCTAGTAAATCGATTAGAAGATCTGGGATGTACTTTATTGGTAATCGAGCGATGCTAACAGGGAAGAACCCCAAAAACATGAACATTAAAGTAGGCCAAAAATATAACGATGATTTGCCGTTAATTAATTTGCTAGGACTTATTGCAAATAAATCAGTTCAGATTGAGTGGGAAAGAACGGAACAACTGCCACAATCAATTAACGTGACTGTTGATCTTATTTCAGCTATTCCAGCAAGCCAATGGACACCTGTAAATGCTAAGCATCTAGAGCAACGTTTTACTAATTCAAATCATGTTGTAGTTGTTTATGTAGGGGAAGAACAAGTAACAGTCAGCTTAACATTTAACAGCGCAAACATTACCCAAGAAGGTGTTCCTCCTTTATATGCAATCCTTGAAGGCGAAGAAGATATGTTTAGTGATTTTATTAAACTATATAAAGACAAACTTGAAGTAGAAACAGTAAAAAAGGGATTCTTTAAGAACAAAAAGATCTTACATAGTGACATTGGAGATGGAACAACTGAGTATATATACACAGTTGGCGTAAATCCAGTAATTGATGCTTGTAGTGGAGAAAGACGTGGAGTTGGGCATGCTACAGAAGAAGCTGTTAAGCTATTAAACCAAGAACGTGGAACAAATATTAAACGTCAACAATTTTCACAAATCCTTCAAGACTCAGATCATAAATATCATGAGGAAGCAACTGGGTATTTTAATATCACAAAAGTAGAACAAGCTGAGCTTATCTTAGAAGATACAAGTGAAAAATATGTAAGTAATACAGCTAGTGAAGCTGAAATTTTATGTGTATACGGTGGGGGAAGTGTTACTTTTAAAGATGAATTATATAACCAATTATTAGAGTACTGTGAGCAAGTTGGTATGTACTTATTGTGGATTCCAGAAAAATATGCTGTAGATATGAATGCTAGAGGGATGCAAGTAATCAAGAAAATTCTTACTCGAAAAAAGGTGAGATAATATGGCTGACAAGAAAAGAGAATCTTTCTTTTGGAATCTCAAAAAAATTGAGAACGAGGAATTCTTTAAATGGTTTGAATCTCAAGGGAATATAGCAGATTCATTATATAAACTTGTCTGTTACTTTATTGATAAACATGGCTTACAAGATGTTGGTGATTATAAGATTCAACAACAAATGCAAAGAGAGATCTTACTTCAAGATAAAGATTTTTTAAATGAGGTTAAACGGGTCCTATTGAATGATACAAATCTTATTATCAAAAATGATGACCAAAATACCCAAAATGAGATAAAATCTCCTAATGAAGAAATTGAGGCTTCTGAAGAGAAGTCGGATAATGAAGATGTAAAAAAAGAAGACGTTTCTAAATCTGAAACAAATGTTTTGAATGATGAATATGAAGATCTTGATACAGCAAGTTTATTTGGTAATTAATGCTATCAACATAACAAAAAGAGTCCTGAGTGATACGGACTCTTTTTTTACACTTTAATTTTCAACTTACATCTTATCAATAATTAACTGTCGTTTATACCATTGGTTTAATTTATCTCGCGCAGTTCCAGAGAGGCGCTTTGTTTTTTTGTTATAGAATCTAGAAAGAGTAGGCTGTGATATACCTATCTCTGCTGAGAGTTCTCGCATAGTTATGTTCTTACTCCTATGCATAACTTCTATTCTCTCCCTAATTAAATGTTCATGTTCATTTCCATTCATATCTAAGGGTTTTTCTTCAATTTTTACTGGCTGATTTTCCTCATGTATTACATCAATAGACTTTTTCTTTGCTAAGTTTTCCATTGAATGAATTAATTCTTTAGGTGGTAGTATTACTATTCCTAACTCTGAATAATAATTTTTAAACCAATTCTTCTTCGTCAATTGTTCTTCATTTAAACCTTTATCATATTCCCAATGGGAAATTACACCTTCTTTTTCTAAATCAATCAAAACATTTTCTAATTGATCACGAATACGGTTAGGCTTTTGCTTTTGGTTTATACCCATTACCGCTAATAATCCTTTATCTCCTCCTATAGAATAGGGCCTTTTTAAGTTAGAAAACATTTGACGAATTCTCCATTGCCATGTCAAATAACGAATTAATCTTTTATGATACTTGTGTCTATAGCTATTATATTCAAGGGCCTTTTTTGATAATAGTGCCGTAGTGCTGTTAGATCCATATAGATAGCTGGATAAGAAGCTTCCCGGTTTAATTCGGCACGATTCTATACCCATGTATTCATTTGTATTGTTATCCCTCCAAAGAACTACAGAATCTAATACAAATAACCTTTTAATTACCTCACGCTTTACTTCATAATGTTTACCTGTTTCAGCGCGATCATTTAGTACGACTACTTCATTCTCATCATTTAAGTATATAAAAATACTTGCTAGAGCCGCTATCCGTTTAGCTACTTTAATCTTATCTTCCACTCTATAATATTCAACACCATTTGCTTTTGCTTTTGAAATACTGCACATTTCTAAAACTTGTTCATAAGAAAAATCAATAAATTCATCAGGTGAGTTGGCTTCATTTAGCCATTGAATTGTGATGGTATCTAATACGTCCGCTGTTAAATCATCCATATTACTCATTACACCATCTACTAATGTATTCCATCTTGCGGCTTCGTCAATATTCGTTAACCTTAGGTCCTCATCTTTATGAGATGAAAGCTGTGCTACTCCATTACTATCTTTCGTTTCAATGGGATATGATTTTAATTTTGTATTTTCATCTTCCTCAAATTGATTCTTTGCTATCCCATCTCTTAACTTATAATAAACAGCGGAATTATTTACTTCTAAATAATTTTCATGTGCTATATTCGCATCAGGTTCAATTACTGGTGTACGTGTTACAGTATTAACCGTTTCTTCATTACGAAACTCTTGAGCTATAAAGACATCTATTGTCTCATGAATTGTTACTTTATAAGCGTCTATATTTTTAAATATATCTAAAGCTGAAATACCTTTTCCTTGTTGCTGCTTCACCCACTGTACAAGCATTGAAAATGATGGAGAAAGGTATTCTGAAGTTACAATTTTACTATTATCTGCTTCAACGTCTACATAGTAAGAATTCCATTTATGCCACAATTGCTCGTTCTGTTTATAAAGTGGTTCTGTTATTGATAATGCATCTCTAAACAACTGTAGAACGTCTTCCATATATATTTTGCTCCTTATATAAATTTAATAAATGTTATTTAACGTGTTATCCGAAAGAATTCTCCTTCCTCAAGCGTGTGCAACGCGATAGTCCAACGGTAGGTGGGAGATGAATTTCGGTTTGGCGTTAGCTAAAAACTTTTGATAAACTAGACATATGAAGTTCTTTGATAACTTGATATAGAAGGTTGCAGGAAGAAAACAGAGTGCGAAAACCAAGCCATTCGGTTCCTGCGTAAAATATCAACCGTAAAAAAGAACGTCCAAGCGTTGGACATCTAGGGATGGAATAACCCGAAGTAACGCTCAGGGAGACGAAAGGTTGCTCTCGTCGCGGAACTGAGAAGCTCCCACTTCAAAATTCGTTAGAATTTAAGTGGCGGGTAGTTCACACGTGAAAATACTTAGCTATATGATGTCCCTTTCTAAATAACAAGAAAGATAATTAGAATATTCTATTTGAATTTTTCTACGTTACACCTTTACAGGATACTAGCCTTCATACCTATGATCATCCCTTTTAATGATTATACAAGACCAAATCAATTTGTAAAATCCAAATACGAGTTAATTCAAAGGCTTACATAGTATCCTAACTTTTTTTCATAGATCACTCTGCTATAACATGAAAATCTATAGCTATATTATTGCCCATTCAACTGCACAAAATTTTTAAAAAAGAGGGCTAAAGCTTGATATAAAAGATTTCCTTTTGTAATTACAATATGTAACATGAAAACTTATAGCTATATGATGTCTCCTTGGAATGATGTAAATGTTCTATTAATCTTTTGATATCATACACTCACTACCTTTTGTTCGTATTTTTAACTATTTATATAATATGAAAATCTGTAGCGATATGATCTCCCTTTTAAAATTTAAAATTTCGAGACTAAATCCTTTAATATCAACGTTTAAAGACTATTCTACGAATAATTTCATATCTAAGAACATGAAAATTTATAGCTATATGATGTCCCTTTTGAATGATGTAAATATTCTATAAACCCTTTGATATCATACATTCACTACCTTTTGTTCGTATTTTCGACTGTTTATATAATATGAAAATCCATAGCGGTATGATGTCCCTTATTTTATACAAAGATGAAAAGTCTTTAGCTATATGATGTCCCTTTTAAAATTTTAGATTTTGAGTTCAAACTCTTTAATACCAACGATTAAAGGGTATTCTATGAATAATTTCATATCTAAAAACATGAAAACCTATAGCTATATGATGTTCCTTTCTTATTTATAAAAGAGCCTCATAAACATTGTTGCATCAATGTTTATGAGGCTCTTTCTAATGAATTATTAATTTTCTAGAAAGATGAAAATCTGTAGCGGTATGATGTTCATAAAAAAAAACCGGTAAATCTTCAAATCCCTTGATACACAAGGGATTGACGCGCATTTCATCTTTTCATTTTCTCTCTTAAAGGGGCACATTTCATCAAATTTCGATTTGATATAATCATAATTGGTATATTTTATAGTGTTTTGGCATATATTTCTGGATTTATGTGTAGGAGGTGAAAAAGATGGGACAATCATTTATTATTCGTAATCAACGTAGTCTAAATGGACAAGATACAAATGCAGTTCTAGTAACATTGAAATCTTGGCAAAAACTTGTTGAAGCTTTTGAAGCAAAATACTACAGCTATAAAGATACATACCTTGAGGATATTCTGGATCATATGACATATGAAGAACGTATTGCTGATGTAGATGGCTTTGTAGCTCAAGCGAAACCATCTTTTTCACGTCGTACACTATCTGCTATTTCAGAAAAAATGGGACGAAAACATAAATTATATGGCATTACAAATGCAGATTTAGAAGTCTTCTTATATCTACACAAGAAATGTTACACGAATGGAGTTATTCCAAATGTAACAGTACATATGATGTGGGAAGATTACAAGCTGTATAAAGAAGAATTTGCTTATATACAGCATTCTCAATTCTATATTTCATTAAAAAAATTAAGTTTACATAACATTATTACACTAGAAAATGAATTAGATGGCCGCTATACCATTAGGCTAACTCATTTTATGAACGAAGAAACTGAAAAGGCAAATTCCTATGTGTATATTAGCCCAGTCGTATTTACCAAAGCTTTCTTTGAGCTTTCAGTTGCGGCTAAGAAACTATTCTTGGACATTGCTATGCAACAGCACAGCGAAACGACTCTTAAACGTTCCTTAGACAAACAGGATGAAAGAGGGAATACAACTCATTTTGGCGGAATGTACCGCTTTTTACATAAGAAATACCCACATCAAATCCGTGCGGTTATGACAGAATTAACAACTGCATTACCATGTACTGGCACTCCCCTATTCAGAATTTGCAAGTTACAAAAAGGGGTTAAAAATACAAAAAGATATACAACGTTATATCTATCCTTACATACAGATTTCTTATGTACAAAAGAAGCTGGAGAAGTACAGTATCGCGATCCATTCACCCCAAAGGTTACGTATGCACGGAAAGCTCGTTTTATTGAATCTGTGCTACAAGAACTGAATATCGGTGAATTTACACAAGACATGAATAAATTTATTCATGTACTTAAGTATACTTGTCATCGACAAATTCGAAGTGTCATTCGTAGCTTGCGTGACATGATAGATCGTAATGAAGAATATCCAAGTAAGTTAGTTTATACACTGAAAAAACTATTAAATCAAACATCACAATATCAAATTCTTGATACAGCGGCAAAAGAAGGTATTTACCCTCTTATTACACAACATGTTCCAAAAGAACAAAAGGAGCAAGCTGTATTTGATTTTGGATTGCATTTCTCTATGTATTCTCTTCGAAACACCAAAAAGTTGTTCCGTAAAACATATGAGTTACTAAAATCCAAATTTGCTGTACCTGTTACAGAGGAATCGTATCACCGTAACTATCTAAAGTATCAAGAAGAAACATTATTTAGAAAGTACGCCTATGAACAAGGTGCAAATCTAAATGCTTATATGGCTTTAGAAATAGAAATGCGTGAACTTCTAAAAACAAGAGGACATAAAGATCGATTTATTCCAAGTGATGTTCGCGAATTGTTCATTGAAAAGATAGATCGACTACCTAAAGAAAAGCTTCGCGTTATTGAAGTACCGAATGAGTTCAATTTGATTACATTTATGCGTGCATTTGAACAATTGGTACGCGCTGGTATTCATGTAACAACAGCCGAACAAGTACTTGAGGTAATAAAAACAAATTAACGATACTCCGCTCTCTATTTTTGAAAAAAATATAAATAGAGGGCTATTCGTGTTGGTTCCATTATTTAAAAGCTCTCCAATGATTTCCCCTTATAGATACCTTTACTCGATTCTATTCATAATAGAGTCTTTTTTTATACATTCCTATACAAAACTGTACTGCAATTAACTGATTTTCCACATCTATGTTTAAATAAACATGTTATTTTTATCTAAAATGCATGCAAATACCTACAAAAAATCATAAGAAAAATAATAAATTTCGTGGATAAGTGGATAATTAGAGCCCGATGTGAATAGTATTATGTAATTATTATTGAAATAAAGGGATTTTGGTACTTCATCTATCAAAAATCATCAATATTTATGTGAGTAATGTGACAAATTCTAATTATGTTGATTAGTTAGCCTATATTGTTAATGTTTTGTGAGTAAATAATATTAAATTGTGGAAATACGGTGGATGAATTGAAAATTTAGCGCTTGAATAAATATATTTAAGAATGCATCAATTTGTTTCATTTTTTATGTAGAAATACGTAATCTTGTTTATGATTTTTTGTAGGTTTTATACCTTATTAATGGCTAATTTTGTGTTGTTAGATTTTACTATTTATGATTTTTTACGCTATATGATGCTCAAAGACCTTGTTAGAGTAGAGATTAAACCATATTTATTAGCTCTATATAAGTTTTATCTTTATTTTTTTAAGATATATAAGATATATATTTATATAAGATTTTAATAACTTGTTTTAATTTACATCATCCTTTGGAACAAAACTTTTAAATACTTAGTTTGATTTAATATTTCCAACTTTTAGACATAACTCTGTAATTGCAAATCTTGAAAAATTACTGCTCTTTTTTGAATAACGAACATATGAGACATATGAACCAATATCAAATGCTGTATAGTACACCGTATCTTTATTCCTCTCGAACATTGAAACAAATGTATAAAAGTACTAAATGTGAAGAAAACATCTGCGCTATACAAGAGCATATGCAACGACATGAAGTTTATTTAAACCGACAGTACTGAGGATATTATTATTTAAGTCAAAAAATTGAAGAGGATCTATATGGTGATGAACATGCTGTAAGTTGGAATGAGTTATTAGATGATTACCAACTATACAGGGATCGTAAAGGGAACTTATCTATTAAACCGAAGGGATGGGATTAAAGTGACGATCATTGGAGAGCTAGGGGTAGTTTATGCCATTACTGGTGCTTCAGTTTTAGGAATTAAGGTACTAAAAAAGAAAGGTCTTTACCTTCCAGATTGGTTGCTACGTGCGGGGCTAAAGTGTTTATTAATTGGGAGTGTTTGGTACGTGCTAATGGATATACTAGATGTGTTTCTACGTTAGTATTACATCTGGTAGTTGAAAATAATTGTAATAGTGCGTCTTAATCTATTTTTTGTAATCTTCCATACAGGCTCAACTACCTAAAGGAGGTATGGAGGATATGATATCACTTTTATTAATACCAGCAACCTATTTTACTGTTGCTTATTTTTATAAGGGAAAAGAAATGAGTGATAAGAAAAAAATCGCCACGTTTTTTGAAATTACAAAGATATGTGTTCAGCATAAAGGAGAATTACAATACCCCATTTTTTTAAAAGAAATAGAAGATAACATAAGTATGAATTATGTCTACAAGCTACCTTTAGGTGTACCTAGTCAACTTATTAAAAAGTTAGCTGAAGTATTAGAAGAAGGACTATATAAACCTGTTAAAATATCGTTTCATCAAAGGGAACTTCATATTCGAGTATTTAAGCAACAAATACCTGAAGTGTGGAATTGGTCTAAGGATCTACTAAAGGAGCACACATGGAGAGTTATGATGGGGAAATCGTTAGATAAACACGTATATCATGATTTCGAGAAAACACCGCACATGTGCGTAGCGGGTATGACACGTTTTGGAAAGACAGTATTTCTAAAAAATGTGATGACGAGTTTAATTTTACAACAACCTCGACATGTGAAGTTTTTTATTATTGATCTGAAGGAAGGATTAGAATTTAGTCCTTACAAGGATCTGTCTCAAGTAGTAGAAGTAGCTGAAAACCCGGAACAGGCGTTAGAGATGTTGGTGAGAGTACGTGAAAAGATGGTAAAACAGATTGAGATGATGAAAAATTCCTATTTTACCAATGTTATAGACACATCAATTAGAGAACGTTGTTTCATCATAGTAGATGAAGGAGCGAACCTTTGTCCGACACAAGGTTTACCTAAAAAACAACGGGATTTATTATTTATGTGCCAGGAGATGTTATCTGAAATCGCAAGAATTGGAGGTGGTTTAGGATTCCGGCTTATATTTTGTACCCAATATCCAACCTCTGATACATTGCCAAGGCAAATCAAACAAAATGCTGATGCAAAGCTAGGGTTTCGATTACCAACAGCGGTTGCTTCACAAGTTGCTTTAGACGAACCAGGTCTTGAAGATCTGCCTTCCCTTCCAGGAAGAGCATTATTTAAGACTGATCGCACAGAGGAAATTCAGGTACCTTATTTAAAGGATATGGACATGTGGGAATTACTGAAGCAATACAAGGTGGTGAAACAAAATGAGGCATCAAACACTCAAACAGAAAGCGAGACAAATCGAGATTTTATCCACTTTGAGTAAGTTAGATTTTGCAACGAGGAGACAATTACAAGCCATTCACTGTTTAGGAAGTATTCGGAATGCAAATCGTGTATTAAAGGATCTGACTCCATATTGTCACATTACAAAAATAGCTCGTGAACATGTATATTATTTAAACAAAAAAGGACGTGATTTATTAGGAATCACAAGGACAGTAAAGAAAAATAGTCAATTACAGCACATTTTAATGAGAAACGAAGCCTGGATGTGGCTAGGATTTCCCGAATGGAAAACAGAACAAACGATAGAATTTTCAACCAGTGGTCAGCGATATCAAATCATTCCTGATGCAACCTATTTTGAAGATAAAGTCCCTCACTTTGTTGAGATAGATCGCATGCAACATATGAAAGCAAACGAACACAAAATACAGTTATATGGCCATATAACAGATATCTATAAAAGACAGAATGCTATTGTTCCAGTAATTATCTTTTTCACATTATCAGATTATCGACAATCAAAGTTAGAGCAATATGCTGTAAAACAAAATGTGTTTATGAGAACTTTTGTGATGAATGATGTTTTCTAATTAAAACCAAAAATCTTGATGGTTTACATTTTTATTAGTTAGCTTTTTTAAAGCCCTAATAATTTTGTTACTGTTTTTTAAAGATGGATGAAAAGCACTTCCTTTACACAATCTACTAATGGTTCCTCTACTAACACCACTCTCTTTAGCGATATCTTGTTGAGTTAAATGGTGCTTATCTAGGAATTTACCAAATTTACTTCTGGGTTTGCCAATATCAAACCAATCCATTATATTCACCTCAATTAATTTAAGTTTTTTACTACTAGCTTGTCCTAAAGTTTAAGGTTTAAAACATGTCAATTAATTAACATGTTTTAAACCTTAAACGCATATAATAAACAAAATAATAAAGGGAAAAAACTTGTAATAATTTTGTGGAATCTAGCATTCATATTAATAGCTACAAGTTGCTGATACACTATCCTAATGGCAACTTGTTGCAACGAGTATTCCTACAAAATAAAAAGCTCAAACCCATTGGTACACAAGGGTTTGAGCTTTTCTTAATTTATAAAGAAATGAAAATGAGTTTAATAAGTTAAGAGATACTAGATTGTTCAGTGGTCGAATTTTGAAGAACTATATATAATTTCACATACCATATTGATATTTAGTTGGACAAAAAAGTCTACAATGTTATGTAGACTTTTTTTGTCCAATCGAATTATATTTCTATACCTATATGAGTAGAGTCTTAACGGACATTTTTAAAGCTCTAAATTTTCTTTACTTACTTTTGCAATATATTTCAAACAATCTATTACCGGATAATGAATCAATGCTTTAGGTTGGGAAAACTTGACGCCCTCTTTTTCAAGCAAATTGACAAGTTGTTCAACGGTCATCTCTTTGCGTTGTATCTTATTGAATTGTTGTATCACAATGCTTTTCCAGTTATAAGACGGACCCTGGAAGTAGCCTTCTCCTTGTACAGTATGATTATAAATCATATCCAGTTTTTCTTGTCTCTTTTTCTTTTGTAGATGTTTTTCCATTTGGCTCATCTTCATTCACCTCATTTTTTAGTGAAAATCTGTATTTCGCCCCCTCTTTAATAAAATAACCTGATTCTAATTGTTACACATTAATTTCAGCAACAATTAGTTTTCTTCCCTTTTTGCTATAGCCTGTTTCGAGAGAGAGTATCCAATCGTGAAGGTCATTCCAATCATATCCCAGATTTAATAATTCGACAGGGAATTTGTTTTCAAAGTCATCTCGCCAAGCATACATTCTTTCTAATGCATTATCTAACCTTCCAAATTTGTATAATGTAATGTTTTTCTTTTTTCCGTTATCTCTAAGTGCTTGTGTTAAATATACATAAAGCTTTCCTTTCGTTCGGTTAAATGTAAGAAATCCAATATTTCCTTTCAAACCGTCCCCTCCTATTCAGGTTCCGACCACAACGCCTAAAAGTGAATTGTGGTCGGAACTACATTTTAAGTATCTATTATGAAACTTGTCTTTTACGAACACGAACTTTTTTATAGCGACCATGTTTTACAACATGGCGAGTATCTATTTCTTTATATTTCTTAGTTTTAAGCATTTCCGAAATATCTACGATAATTGTATTCGTTAAAATATTTACTACATAACCAGTTAATTTGATTGAAGGATTCTTGCGATGCGGAAATTGGACAAAGTCACCAATTTTAATCGTTGGAACTGAAACAGTCTTTTCCATAAAAAAGCCTCCTAAACTGAAATGTTATAGATTAACTTTTAAATTACTGAGTATTTCTTTATCCTTTGAAACTTATATGCTTTTATATATAGAACAAACAAATCTGCACTTAATGTGACAGTCATTCCATCTTTCATACACTTTAAAATAATGAGATCTTGATTCTCTTGTTCAAACATCCTTGCATATCCTAATACCTGATACACTCGACCGTCTTTTCTATGAATATAGAATTCACCACGTTTGGGTTTTGGTGCTATCACATCTATTCCCCCTCAAAATTTGTTTAGAATCCGTAGAGAAATCCAGCAATTAAATATGTAGCAACAATCATAAAAATAGATAGTCCAAATGTACCGAAGAACCAGATTTGTGAGGCAATACAATTATCTATACCTAACCATTCACAAATGGCGTCATATCGCTTTTTTAAAGCACCTTTTATAGTAAGTTTTATTTTTTCTTTTATCGTTAAATGTGTTAAAATATACTTGCTATTAGGAGTTTTTAGATAGGTATTTGCCATCTAGAATCAACCTTTCTTTTATCGTAGTTTACCTGGAAAAGCCCTTCTCTACTTGGCGGTGGTGGGGGCTTTTTCATGTTTATTTATCAGTCAGTCTATTCATGCCGTCACGTGTGACTAACCAGACTTTCCCGCTCTTCCTAGCTTCATTCTCAGAGAACTTTCCACGATTACACCATTTATTCACGGTGTTTTCCGCAAGTCCCCATAATTGTTCAGCTTCTCTTGTTGTATAAACAGAAAATAGAGGTTCACTCAATTTTCCGTTTTTGATTTCATCCATTACTTGTAATAGATTCCTCCTTTGCTTTGTTAAGTTAATTGTAATTCCATTTTGTCTTGTTTGCAAGACGGAATGGTAAAAAAATCAATTTTCTATCGATAAAGTGGAATAGGTTGTACAGTTGAACAAAAAAATGAAATAATTACACTAGAAAACATGTCACGCAATTGCATACTGTTTTATATATTTTAAATCAAAAATACAAAAAGAACTTGTAGCAATCACTACAAGTTCTTTTTTAGGTTAAGGTGAACATACGGGACAATCAAACTATCTTAACAGATTCATCATAGTACAGGGGTAATGCTTTGACAATTTCATTATATAACAAATATTAACAATTAAATATTGTAATTTTGAAAATTTTGTGAATTAAGAAAGTGGACCAATTCATCGTATTTTTGTTCATGAAAAATTCCATAAATCTTGTAATTTTAATAATTATCTTGGGTAACATCTTATGACATTTGGCGATGTGGGTAATCTGCGTAACAAAAATTTATATCCCATACAGTTCAGATAAAATACCACCAGAACCTTGTGTAATATACATAACATCCATCTTTATATCCCACATAGTTCAGATAAAACAGTTTTATTAAATCGAATTCTATATGTTTCTGGACTATTTATATCCCACATGGTTCAGATAAAACACTTTTTGCCTCTTCTTTTGTTGCGCTAATACGGAACTTTATATCCCATATAGTGCAAATAAAACGTTTTATGAAGTGGGTTGCGATTTTCGTTGTACACTTTAAATCCCATATAGTTCAGATAAAACCCTATCTAGATACGGATGATACACCTTATGATAGCAACATTTTACTACGTGTAGCAACCAGCATTTTGCAGCGAATCATCGATCGTATTCTTGTATTCTCTTAAAACATGCCGAAAGACCTTGTCATAGTAAGGTTTGCAGCATGTTTGGAAAAAACGAGGTTCATTGCAAAATTACTGAAGTACAATTCCTGTTCCTGTTATCTTTTCTGTATCAAAATCGTACTTACAATTTAAAGTGTGAATGTATTGTAGTCCGGGAATACCAATTTCCTTTGTTTCGATTTCGTATCGTTGAACCTGTTTTCTAGAAATAGAGGTTGTAAGCTTTTCGATTTGCATTCGTAATAATTTTCGCTGTTTCGAATCTTTTTCCTGTTTAAATGTAGTAAATAGCTCACGATTCTCTACATATATAGACCAAGGAATAACTTGATAATTATCAATATCACGCAGCAACCTTTGTGCTTCTGTATTTCCCATATCGTTTAGTGGAAGTTTATCCAATATCTTTAAAGCTTGATAGAATTCGTCTAAGTATTTTTTACTTAGGTTTTCTGTTTTATATAATGTTTCGACAAGCTCCATTTTTGTTTTTTCATGTAGTTTTTGTTTATTAAATGGTTCCAAAAGTTTTAAACCGTTATTTAGAATATCCTCATCATAAATGGTACCTATTCCTTCTGCTTTTGTATAAACAAAAACATTAGGTTCTGTATCCGTATACTCTCTTCCGCGATAACAACGACCTATACGCTGGAATAAGCTATCTAATGTGGAGATTTCAGTAAATAACAAATCAAAATCAATATCTAATGAAGCTTCTACAAGCTGTGTGGCAATCCAAATACCACTTTGTTTTTCACGGTTTTTATCATTTGGTGCGAATTTCTTAATTTCTTCTTCTAAAACAGCACGATCCTTCTGAATGAATTGCGTGTGTAACAACCTTACATTTTCATTATTAAACAACCCATATATACGTTTTGCCTCTTTTACGGTATTAGCTATAATCAATACACGTTTATTTCGTCCAGCTTCACGAATATGTTCTAAATCCTCATCGATCTTTGTTTTGCGTATAGATATACGGTGACGAATTAAGTCATTATAGAATTCCTCTTTTACAAAATCACTTACCTTGATTTTGCCTCGTTTCTCCATTGTTTCCATAAAAACAGTAGGAAGTGTAGCGGTCATAATCATAAATTTGCCGCCTATCTGGTGAATCATTTCCAATGCTTTGAGTAATACAGCTAAGATTTTCGGAGAATAACCTTGTATTTCATCTAAAACTATCTTAGAGTACGCCATTGTGGCCAAGTATTTCTCATATCCTCGAAATAAAAATGGAAACTTCAAAATTTGATCAATTGTGCTAAATGTTAACTTTTTACTCAATAAACGAGACTGTTCATAGATAAGCTCATTGATTTCGTAATCATTGTTTAATGTCTGTAGAAAATCCACGCTACCACTGTGTAGCAACCCAGCAATCGTTTGCCCCTCTTCATCTACATATCCCATTCCATTTGTTATACGCTCATACAAGGCATTTAAGCTTACACGGATTGGGAGTGTAATAAAACCTTTAGCTTCATCAATCCAAAATAAAGAAGCTTCTGTCTTTCCCATACCAGTTTGTGCAACAGCCACAATATTCTTGTTTCTATACTCATAAGAAAAGAGTTGTAGATTGCGTGGTTTATGGCCATTCTTTTTTAGGAATTCATCGACATAAGTCCCAACTCCTTTGTCCGCATGATATTCCACAAGTTCTCTTGCAGAAGCCGCATGATCTACACGATTTAAAAGTCCCTTTACAAGCACAAGAAGAGGATATTCTTTATCTTTTTTCTTAATTGGCTTCCAACCTATAGTAGTAGTATCAAGATCTTTATTAACAGAACAGCACAATTCTTGCTCCAAACGGTCTATTTTCCCTTTTAGATCTGGTAAAATTACATTTAGTATTTGGGCATCAAACATTACGTTTCGTACATGATGATGTGCAATTGCCTCCTTCACAACCCGTTCTGTACTTTTGGAATAATGTAATTCTAAAAATGGAACACAAAGTAAGGAAATAAAAGCATGAGGAACATTAGGATATTTTCTTTCAATTTCTTGCTTTGTTAAAGGAGATAACCCCATATTAAGTTTAATAATTTGTTGAAATCCCTCATAAATCTTTCCCGCATCGTGGTATTGGGCAGCTACTTGTGTAAGTTGCCAAATCTCTTCTGACAACAGAGATCCATACGAGTGTTTTAGTAAAGATAAATTTTCTAATACCCGTCCTGTGTGTTCTTGTAATGTTTCAAATTCTCCTGTTTGCTGATCCCACTTTGCGTAAATGAAATCTTTCATGTTTCTCCTCCTGAAAAAATCCATGCCTACTCATAAGGCATGGAAAAATACAATATGGCCATCTTCATCTTCCATATACTGAGGTGAATTTAATCCTTCTCCTTTACGGAAGAACTGCGTTTGAACCGTCTCCCAAGTACGAATTCCTTGTTTCACTTGATATACCGTATTTAAACGATATGAAATCCCTCTATAATTCATATAATCAAGTCGATCAACAATGCAATGACGTGGTATATAAAGATCATTTTTGAGTGTAATGATTTCTTTTGTATGTCTTTCGTTCAACGTTACCAATTTCGCGTCTTCAATGACCGCTAAATCTTCACGTCGACCAAGGCTTGGTGCTTCATTGATATTTTCTAATGCTGTCTGTAATTGTTCCAATACATCTTGTTCGGCACGTACATGAAAAATAAGGGAGATTTCTTTCAACATATGAACATGCATGGGCATTGTGGTAACTTCTTTTGACTTGTAAAAATGGTGTGTTTGCAAATCAAATAGCTTTCCCTCGTGAGTACCTTGGATGCTGATTTCCATTGGAATTAATTCATTTGCACCTAATATATAGTGAAGGAACCCCTTCACCGTACTATACGGTGGAAGAGGATAGGTTTCCTTTGCTTTTTGTGCCATTGGTTTCTTGTAACAAGCAGTTTGTTGGTACAACTTTACTCGTAACGCTGCATTAGCCGACATAATAATTCTCCACTTGTTGTAATAGATAATCTAGCATACCTTGAATTGTATGGGTCGAGTCGCTTGAAACAAGATTTCGTAGCTCCCCTTCATTCACGAAAACACCAGATAACAGACCAACATGCGTTTGTTCTTGTACAGTCCGCCCCATACTGCGGCGTTCTAAAATTTCTTGCAGCATAATAGAATTTAAACGGTATTCACGTTTTGTCGGAACTAATTGTGTGCGTCCTAAGAAATATGGTTGATTAATAGCATACAGACCACCAATTACAAACAATGGGGATAAATCTTCTTGTCGCCCTCGGATATTACGATTTAAGGAAAATACAATTTCTAAGAATTCTTTGATTCGTCTTGCCTTTTCTTCACGTGGTAATTCAATTTCTCCATCTACACCAATTCTATCTAAATCAATAGTAATGGTATATGAATATAAACTTGTATGTCTCTCAAGTGTTGCGATATTTGGGTTTTCTTTGATACGTGAAGCATGACCTAAATTTGTTAAGAATTCTAAGTCTCCCCGGTACGGTTCAAGAGAAACAGCATGAGACAAACGAACGCTAGCTGGGCGTTTGTTCCCCATGTCACCTTTTACAGTTTTCATGTAACCAAATAAATCCATTTCTTCTGACTCTTGAATGGTAGCACTGGGAGAATATTGAACTACGCTTTTGCTTTTTCCGTCCCCTTCACCTTTGTCACGGCCGACTGTATCTAAGTTCCAACCATAGCGCTCGGCCCCTAAACGAACCATATCATATCGAATAGCTTGCCGTGAAGCAAATGTATGAATATCTCCATTTCCTCGATTAAATTTCTTTAATTCGGAGACGTTACCGATTCCTTCTCCATAATTTAATGAATCTCCTTGAAACACGATCGTTAATGTTAATCCAGCCATTAGTTCGTTTCCTCCACTTCTTTTTTATAGGGTTTGTCATTTAATCCGGATAGTAAAGCACTTGCAATACCTTCAAATTCATTACTATGTTCCCTTGTAGCATCCACATACATGGAAGTGTTCTTTTCCACTAATAAAAAGGTGCGGAATAATGTTTCAAAGAATTGTTGACGGTTATTAGTAGTTAAGGCATTTAACAGACGGTAAGTAATGCCTGGAATCTTATTCTCCATTCCACGTTCAGTCAGTCTTCTACGTACTTCGCGTCCATCCATTAGCGCATAATGGATTCTCTTTTGCATAGATTCATATTGCGCTTCTCGAGTTTCGTTAGACATGCCATAACACTCCTTTATTCTATTTAAATGAAACATAGCCAAAGTGGCTGCATATGTATCATAACTGGAATAATTGTTATCTACGTTTTTCCTCAATTGGTTAGTGATATCACGAAAAAAATGCTCCCCATTTAATAATTTACGTAGGATTACGTTCCGAAACGGTGGATATTTAATATGATCGAGCTCTTTTCCTCCACGCTCTTGAAGGTATTGAATGGCATGTTCTGATAAAAAATTCTGTGTAAGAGTCGTCTTTTTTCCACTATTTTCGAATTCGACAATAAGCATATTTTTAGAGATCCAATTTGCTTTATCTTTGGCTTCCTTTAGTGTGTCGTATAAAAACACTTCAAAAGGGTTGTTTTGCTTTTTATTGGTGACAAATAAATCATTCACTTCCGCTAGTGCATCGAAATCCTCATCAGTTTGAATAAATGAATAGGTTTCTCCGTCTTTGTAAAGTCCAAAAAAAGAACAAAACATAATCAACCGATACAGATTGGATATAGGAAACGTTTTTTGATTATTCCACGTGTAATTCGTTGCATTTGCTAAGCTGACTGCATTCGGGAGAAATACCGCTTCCGTGTAATCAGTAAGAGCAAACTGCCCTTCGATAACAGGACAATACAGTAATTCATCCTTCTTTAGTTTCGTTATTGTTTGTTTCGCTAACTTTTTAAAATTTTCATCATCAGATTGCTGTATCACTTTGTTTAAGCCTTCTATTGCTTCGTTAGTGCTGTTAGAAGAACGAAGAACGGCAAGAATCTCTTGTTCTAGTAAAATAGGTTGAACAAAGTCTCTTGCAAGAAATTCTTCATGCTCTGAAAGATTCAGGGTACTGCGTGATCTTTGTAAAAAACTTGTTTGCCCATGCAGTTCTCCTAAACGAAACCGAATCATATTTAATGTTAGTACCTCATTTACCTGTTCTTGCTTTAACAACTTCAGGTAATCTTTTGTGATTGTTTTTAATTCTTCAATAGTTGATACATCTTTTTTTCTGCTAAACAGTTCTTTTAAAGCTCCACCTTCAATTGGCAAACGCTTATTCAACTTATTTTCTGTACCTTTAATATCAGTAAAGATAGAGTCTTTAGAACGTTTAAAATTGGATGTAGCGTATGTTAGATAAGTATTCATCTTATTTGCTTTTTCATTTGCAACAGAAAATATATCAAAAGCATAATTGAAAAACCATTTTGGAAAGTCGTGAAGCAATTTTGGATCAAAATCTAGATAGGTCTCTTCGGTTTCAAATAAATCTGTTTCAGCATGTTCTAAAATATGATAAAACCCCAAAATACCAGTGTTCGTAGCCCAATCTTCTAAATATAACCGAATCATTGGTACTCCACGGACACACAACCGTACCCTTGTGACTTTTTGAAGGATGTACCAATTTGACGAAGGATTTCTAAGTCTTCTTGGTCTCCTTTTAACAAGAATGTTCCTTTATAAGCTTCAAAGTGCTGGTGATTGGGGGTATTATCAAATTTTTCTTTTACAACTTGTTTTGTTAAATTCATAGGTATAAATTGCAAAGGTTTTTTCAAGCCATCTCCATGATAATTACGCAAAGTCATATCACAAATATAATTGAAACTCTCTTCATAACCTTCTTCTGTTGGAGCAAGAGGTTTCCCATCTCGGTCTTTAATAAAAATAGGGGAAAGGGTGCGGAATACTACCGTATCACTTTTCACTTTGACTTCCGGTAGTATAGATATGTTCTTCTTCTGTAGTTTGTATCCTTTGTACTGAAACTCTTTAATTTCGTTTAAACCATCTACTAAGTAAGAAATGAATTCGGGATCAGGTGAACTAATAATCCAGTCCAATCCGTTCTGAAGGAGGAATTCATCATTTTCTAAAACATAGTCTTTAAGATAAACGGAAAACGTAAAATTCTTGCTTTTTTTATTCGGTTTATTCTCAAAGATATATAGATTCTCTGCATATATTGCGTTTGATGTTTTTAGAGCTTCTTTGATAAAACTCACAAACATAAAACGATACGAGAGAGGAATTACTTTGCAAGTAAAGCTTACTTTCAATCTCATCATTTCCCTCCTTAATCTTTGGTATTAATATAAGATTATTATAATGTATTCAAAAATTAAGATTCAATAAATCTGTAGAAATAAATGGAAAACTTTCTGTTCAAGGAAAGGGTTTTTCTTGATTCCATATAACAAAGATAAAAATCATGCAGTAATTCCGTAATTTTGCAGCGAACCTCGTTTTTATAAAACATACAGAATACCTTGCTATAACAAGGTATTTCAGCATGTTTGAAGAAAATACAAAAGCACGATTGATGGTTCGCTGCAAAATGCTGGTTGCTACACGTAGTAAAATGTTGCTATCATAAGGTGTATCATCCGTATCTAGATAGGGTTTTATTTGAACGATATGGGATATAAATACCTGTCTTGTGACATTCGCTGCATCTGGATAATTGTTTTATTTGAACGATATGGGATATAAATGTAACAACTACAGATTGAGATGTACTACTAAGCATTGTTTTATTTGAACGATATGGGATATAAATTTAATATGAGTATTAGAAGGGATTGCGATTGTACCGCGTTTTATTTGAACTATATGGGATATAAATTTAAACGTAATAAGCAATGGAGTGTGTGGGCTTCTTGGTTTTATTTGAACGATATGGGATATAAATAAGTATGCTGACATGGCAGCGGACTCAAAACTTGAAGTTTTATCTGAACTAAGTGGGATATAAAGGTATCCTGTTGCGGACTTTCTATAGTACTTGTAGTTGTTTTATCTGAACTATATGTGATTTAAAGATGATGATTCCTCAATACACAAAACCTGTAAATCAAAGTTTTATCTAAACTAAGTGGGATATAAATACTCGTAGATCTGTTGGAGTACTATAGCTCATCAGTGTTTTATCTGAACAATGTGGGATATAAAATATGCAATCGACTTAGGCAATGAATTCACAAAACGTGGTTTTATCTGAACCGAATGGGATGTGAATTTCCAACCAGAGCATTATAGTGTACGTTCATTAATTGTTTTATCAGAACTAAGTGGGATATAAAGGTTACTCAAATCCAAGTGCCGATGATTTCAATTTCTGTTTTATCTAAACTATGTTGGGTATAAAGAAACAAGAGCAAGAGCAAAAAGAACTTGTAGGAATCACTACAAGTTCTTTTTTAGGCTAAGGTGAACATATGGGACAAACAAACTATCTTAACAGATTCATCATAGAAACTACAGGGGTGATGCTTTGATAAGTTTATTATATAACAAATATTAACATTTACAGAATATAATTTTGAAAATTTTGTGAATTACGAAAACAGAACAAGTTATTCCGTTTTTATTCCCTCAAAAATCCTTCTGTTCATTTCATATAAAACACTTTAAAGCGACATCTATATCATAATAAATTACAAGAAATATAAGTATAAGTAAAAAGAGAAGAATGTAGCATTCTTACCTTTCATTAGATAAACACTCCCTTTAGTGATTAAGGATATAAAGTTAATAGCCGTCTAGTTTTTACATCCTTACTTCCTTAGTTATACATTAACCTCAGCTACAATTAATTTTCGTCCCTTTTTGCTATATCCTGTTTTAAGAGAAAGTATCCAGTCGTGAAGATCATTCCAGTCATATCCCATATTCAATAGTTCCTTAGGAAACTTAGCTTCAAAATTATCTCGCCAAACATACATATTCTCCAATGCTATATCTAACTTTCCGAATTTTTACAATGTAATATTTTTCTTTTTTCCATTTTCTCTAAATGCTTTTATTAAATATACATATAGTTTCTCTTTTGAGCGATTAAACGTTAGAAAACCGATGTTTTTCTTCAAAATTTCACCCTCTTTTAAATATTCCGACCACAAAGTTTTAAAATAGCATGTGGTCGGAACAATGTTTTAATGTTAATTACGAAGCATGATTTTTACGAACACGTACTTTTTTATATTGGCCATGTTTTACAACATGACGAACATCTATTTCCTTGTAACCATTATTTTGAATTGTTTCTGAAATATCTACGATAATTGTATTAGTTAAAACATTTACTACATAACCAGTTAATTTTAAAGAAGGATTCTTGCGATGTGGAAATTGTACATAGTCACCGATTTTAATAGTTGAAACTGAAATAGTCTTTTCCATAAAAATACCTCCCAAATTTGAAATGTTATAAATTAACTTTTAAATTATTGAGTATTTCTTTATCTTTTGCGAACTTATTTGCATTTATATAGAGAATGAAAAGATCAGCACTTAATGTAATGGTCACTCGATTTTTCATACGTTTTAAAATGATGATGTCTTGTTCATTCTGTCCAAACATCTTTGCATATCCTAATACCTGATACACTCGACCATCTTTTCTATGAATATAGAATTCACCACGTTTGGGTTTTGGTGCTATCATATTTGTTCCTCCTCAAATTTTTTTAAATCCGTAGAGAAATCCAGCAATTAAATATGTAGCAACAATCATGAAAATAGATAGTCCAAATGTACCAAAGAACCAGAGTTGTGAGATAATACAATTATCTATACCAAACCATTCACAAATGGCTTTATATCGCTTATTTAACGTACTTTTGATACTAACTTTCTTTTTTTCTTTTGTCGTTAAATGTGGTAAAATATACTTGCTGTTAGGAGTTTTTAGATAGGTATTTGCCATCTAGAATCAACCTTTCTTTATAGTATGTGTGGAAAAGCCCTTCTCTACTTGGCGGTGGTGTGGGCTTTTTCATTTGAATTAATTTTTTGCAGGAAACTAAAGTTTCATAAGATACGTTTTTACCAATCCTTCTTTTTTTGATTTGGAAACCACTCTCTCACGGCTTCATCCGTAACTAACCAAGATCGCTGAATTCTTTGGTAGGATTTATTTGGATCTCGAGGAGGTTCGAAATATCGAACGATACCACGTTCGATCATATCCTCAAGTTGTTTTTGATTAGCAAGGGATGGTTTTACCTTGTTTTTTAGTGTTTCGTACGAGATATCATGTCTTAAAGCGGCTTCCATTAGAAACATGTATTTTTCAATTTCTTTCATCGGTGCTCTCCTTAATCAAATTACAATGATGCTTTTTATTCAACAAATCCGTTTACATACTCTAAAGTTCCATTGGCATCATCGGTCTATAACAGAACACCAAATGAATCTAAAATCATATATTCTGTTGTACTTTCCATCACCATTGTCATATTCAATACTTCCATGATTGATAATTTCCTAGATATCCATAAATCTGTTGTTTTTGTAGGACATACAACTCCTTTTTGAGATTTTAAGTTTTAGATTTTCTCCACTGTTAGAAGTGAATTTTCAACCTGCTCAAAATTCATTTCTTAAACATGTTTTTTGGTTAATGAATTCATTTTAAAACGTCTCCTTTTCTATAAAACCCAAATTGTATTTCATACCATTATTTTAACCTAAATAGGTTAAAATAAGCAATGGAAAGTTGGGTAATTATCCGAATTTTCTTTCGACAAAATCTGATTTTTTATTTTTTGCGTATGTATCATCGAAAGTTACATAAGTCTTTTTAAAAAATGAATAAGTTGTATTTTAAATGAAATTTCTTTATAAAAACTTCGTAGAAATGTGGGTTGAATATCGTCGTAAACGAGTTGATTAATTAAAGCTATTATACTATGTGGAAGTTTAATGTATCTGTCATCAGCATACCAAGTGACATTTCCGGTTATGTCATTACACATATGTGGGTTACTTGAAACAAAATACGATCTACAGTGCATTGGCCGAATATTATAAATTGAACATTCTCCTTTTGTAATATCGAGAAAAGGACAAGGTTCAAGAGAACTCTGTCTGTTTGTCCAAAGTGAAGAAGGAACTTTTTTTCTTGCTTTAGTTTCCTTTAAATTATATTTAATAACTTTTTTGATCTTTTTGTTTATATGTATATTGATTCTTTGAGCTTCTATTTTTTGAAGACTAACTTGTTGGAAGCAACAGGCGGTACATCCTTTTTTGCAAGGAGCTTTTTTTTGTAATTGTTCTATTGCCGGATCATATGCTGAATATAATTTTTCGAGGAGTGCTATACCCAACTCTTCATTTATAGAATTACGAGATTTCAGTTGGAGTAAAATTTCTCGTATAGTGTTCAGTAGTTCTAGAGTAAGACTTGCGTTTTCATACGAGAAGTTACCATCATAAAATTCGAAACCTTTCCCCCATTTGTCATCCGATTCTATATGGCAATTTTTAAATTTTAATCCAGAACCACAAGGACAGGGATCATTTCTTTTGATTTCTACTATATCTTCATAAGTATCTTGGAATGCCCTTATTAGTAAGGAATCCCAGTTTGGTGACTCATACATTTTCATCCACCTCTCACTTTATTTTCATATCGCTTGATGACTCTATAGAATGTAGGATTATGGTTGTTTCTGTTCATGTTCAATCAAAAAACAAAAAGAACCTGTAGGAATTAAAGTGAACCCCATTAAT
>NZ_NTRO01000009.1:0-2643 GCF_002560575.1 Bacillus sp. AFS023182
CGTTTTGCGTTGTTGCTATCAGCGACTCGTATAATATTACACTTCTATATAGTAATAGTCAATGACTTTTATTAAATAAAATTAATTATCGCTCTGAATTGTAACCAAGATACTTCTTGAATCGCTTTCACGAGCTTGTGATTCTGTAACATATTGGATACTTGCAAATCTTCTATCCCAATCACATCGTGGTTTTTGATGATCATCGTAGATAGTTTTTGTAAGTAATCAGTTCTTGCATTTGTGATTCGTTCATGTATACGAGCCACTTTGATTCGCTGTTTATGCCAGTTCACTCCACCTTTTGTACGACGAGACAAAATGCGCTGGGCATGAGCGAGCTTCTTCTCTAATACCCGAAACCATTTCGGATTACCAAATACTTCTCCCATTGAAAGAATCGCAAAGTTTTTCACGCCAACATCCACACCAACAGCGGAACCTGTCTTTGGCAATTCTTGCACTTCTATTTCGGCAAGAATCGAGACAAAATATGTTCCACTTGGATTCCTTCTCACAGTAGCGCTCAAAATACATCCTTCTACCTCACGACTTTTGGCAAACGTGACAAGGCCAAGTTTCGGTAACTTTATTTTATTCCCTACAATCGCGATGTTCCCATTTGTGCGCTTCGTTGTATATGATTGAACTTTATTGTTTTTTGACTTAAACCGAGGTGCTTTGTTTTGTTTGTTGAAGAATCGTGAATACGAGTCAGCGAGGTTGTAAAGAGAAGATTGAAGAGCCGTGCTGTCACTTCTTTGAACCATACAAATTCTTTTTTGAGTGCAGGTAGTTGCGAAGAACAAGTGCCATAGGTGAATCCTTTCCCTGTTTCTTTATATCTATCATTCCATTTTGCTAAAAAATAATTGAATACAAAACGAGAACACCCCATTGTTTTCGCGATACGTATTTTTTGTTCTGCATTAGGATAGATCTGGAACTTATACGCTTTATGGACAAGCACCACTTTCCACCTCACTTTCTATTTTAGTTTTTCTACATGCTTTTTTCACGATATGCATGAGAACGATATCGGAATATACTCAAAAATACTTCTCTCGTATCATTTCTTCTTTTTTTGTCGAAATTCCTCTGCCATCATTCAAAAATGTATACATATGGAAAGACTTTTATAATGGAACAATTCCTTCTATGTAAGAATACTTCTTCCACAAGGAGAAATATTAGGATTTTACCTAACCGCCATTCATCTCCCACCTACTCATTGGCCCATGTCCTACCCATTCCTTGAGGTGGGAGTTTTCTGTCGGGAAATGATAAATAGCCTTGCTCCGAATAAAAATTCAGACTGCCAATCACGTTGTTTCATAAAAAAAAGCGCATTGCAATAAAGCGAGTAACCTCTTCAAAAAAACCTGCTGATAGACCGATAACTATAGCAAATAAAAAGAGGATGTCGCATTCAATGAATCACACATCCTCTTTTTACATTTCTGTATTAATATGTTTTATACTTTCTATCTTCCTTAGTTTTTCGATCTACAGATTTTATTAGAACACGTAGCTTTTCTTGATCGGCCCATATAACTCCACATAAAACTAGCACCCCACCTATTAAAGTTTTCCATGTTAAGGATTCATTTAATAAACTAATCGAAGCAATAATACTTATAAGTGGTAGAGCATTTAAATATAACCCACTTACTGATGCCGCAACTCTTTCTAATGCCTTATTCCAAAACCAATAAGATAGGATTGTTGCACAAACAACAAGATACGTAAAACTAAGCCCAGCCTTCCATGTATCTATTTGAGGTAGACCATTGTAAAAAGTTTCAATAACCGCAAATGGGAATAGAATAATTGCCCCTATGATTAATGTTAATGTTGTAAACACTTCATTTGATAGATTTTTTTCTTGTTTTGGCCTTTTTAATAATATTGTATAAAAGGCAAATAAAAAAGTACTTAATAAAATAAGCATATCTCCAACTAGAGAAGCACTTTGATTATTGCTACCAGATGGAATAGTAATACATATTACTCCAATAAAACCTAATATAATCCCAATCCAATAGTTTAACTGAATCTTTTCTTTTAAAAATAACGCCGAAAAGATTATCGTAACTAACGGTAAAGCAGCATCAATAATACTAACATGCAATCCACTCGTTAAAGAAATTCCATATGAGGTAAACATAAAGTATCCTGCCACACCAGTAAAAGATAATACGCTTATCCGTTTCCACGGAACATCCCCATTAATAATATTTTTTCGTAACTGCTGAAAAGAAAACAATAAACATATCCCACCAGCAAAGCAAAGACGAAGAAATAATAAGGTGAATGGTTGAATGGACTCTAACGCCCATTTTGTCGGAGCAATCGCTACTCCCCATAGTATAATTGCTACCAGTAACATACTTATCTCTTTCATAAATCTCCACACCCATTCAAAAAGATATATTATGTATTTTTCCCTTGTTGAATATGTTTGTAACTTCAATTCCCAATAAGCTATAAAGAAAACACTAATCCCTTTTCATACATATTGTTTCATTAAGGTATATTTTCTCTTCAATAGTATAACTGATTTATTCCGTATTATTTTCTCAATTGATAAGACATCTAGTAAAACTTGCAATAGTATGTAAAAACACAAAAAAGACGAGTCAT